>JBAQJG010000026.1:0-2764 GCA_049300145.1 Chthoniobacterales bacterium
CATTACTTATTCGGTAACATCCTCGGCCTGTCCGACGATGATCTTTGGATTATCTATCTGATCAGCTTCATCGTCCTGCCGCTCCTGGTCGCGTTTCAGCGGCCGCTGCTCCTGCTCATGTTCGAGCCGTCAGTGGCGGCCAGCCAGGGGGTGCTGGTGCGACCTCTTACTTACATGCTGATGAGCTTGCTCGTGCTTTCGATGATTTCGTCTTTGCAAGCGGTCGGGGTCGTTCTCGCGCTGGGCATGCTGATCGGTCCCGCCGCCACGGTTTACCTCTGCTCCGATTCATTCCCCGCCATGTTCTGGGGTGGTGGCATTATCGGCATGCTCGGCTCGTGCACGGGTTTATTCGTTTCCTATTGGCTCAATCTTCCCTCCGGCGCGTGCATCGTGCTCGTGCTTGGTGCCATCTTTTTCGCGGCCTATCTTTTCAGCCCCAAGTACGGAATGCTGTCGAAATTTCTTCGGCGCCATCATCTCCACGAAGAATCGTTGGCTCGGTGGCGAGAACGTTAGACCCTCAAAAGTCGTAGGCGACCGTGCCGTAAAAGCCGCGGCGCTGGCCGAATTGCGGTGCGCCGACGCCGATGCCGCTGCCGTCGCGCAGCTCGTAAATCTTGTCGAACAAATTGACGACATCGAAGCGGACCTTGACGGTCCCGACTTTTGGAACCGTGAAGGCGCGCTGCAGCGAGAGATTGATGGTTTCATACGCGGGTAGTTTGCGCGAGTTGACGAAAGCGTGGCGCAACCCGTTTCCGTAAAGAAAGTCGGAGGTGATTTTCCAATCGTTCCAAGTGTAGGAAGCCCCGGCGGAGCCAGTAAAGCGTTGATCATGATCCAAGAAAATCCAGTGGTCTTTGACAAAGGCGAGTTCGTCAGGGGCGAAGAGGAATTGCGCGGAACTCCAATGCGTTCCCCGCGCCCATTCGTAAGCCAGATTTCCATAGGCGGAAAACGGCCCGTGATCGTAGCTGGAGGTAAATTCACCACCGTAGATCTCGCCGCGCTTGTAGTTGAACGAGGAGAGGATGAGCGCCTGCCCGAACTGGCCCTCATCCAGCGTCGAGTGTGAGCTTTTGTAAAAACCGTCCAATCCCACATTGAACCCTTCCATGATCTTCTGCGTCATGCCGGCGTCGAAGTAATGCGCGCGCTCCGCGGTCACCGCGGAGTCCTCTGTGATAGCTGATGCATTGGTCGTGCCTGCAAATTTGGCGATGGTACTTTGCGGAACGGCCTCCAGGGGCGGCGGGGTAAAGTAGCGGGCATAACCAGCGTGGAGCGTGGTCGAATCCCATGGTTTGTAAACGACGTTGAGGCGCGGGCTCAGCTGGTTTTCGTCCGCGAATGCATTCACGAAGTCGAGCCGGCCACCGAAATTAATGGTGAGCTGTTCGAACGGCTTCCATTCATCCTGCAAATAAATGCCGTAGAAGTAGCCGTACTTGTCGTGATTATCTACGATGCGCATCGGCGTAGTGCTGGTCTGATTGCCATTGGCATCGGCCGGAAAGACAAGTGTGGCCGTGTCCACGGTCGCGTGTTGTTCGGTAAAAATGAAACCGGCACGAAGCGTGTGCTCGTCGTTGAGTTTGTAACTCGAATCGAACTCGACCCCATTCGAGAGGATGGCGCGATCCACTCGCGAGGCGACGCCGTTAAAGATCAAATCGCCAACGTTGTCGGGACGGAACAGGATCGAGCTGAAGCGATTAAATATCGACGCCTGGAAATTGAGATCGCCCGCCTTTTTTTGATAAGTCAAAATCTCGTAGGCGTTATCTTCCGATTGGTTTTCATCCAGCTTCGCCGAATTAAATGTCGATCTTCCCATGTCGTTAAACGCCGGCGGCTGACCCGGATTATTCGGGATTTCGAAATCGCTATGGTTTCCGCTGACGAGCAACGTCACCCGGCTGGTTTCGTCGATGATGTCAGAGAAATAGCCGAAAAACTTGTACTGATCTGTATCGTCGTGGATCGGGCTGCTGCTGCGCGTGGGATTTTCGACGCCGATGCCATCGTGCAAATAACTCTCCGTGAGGTAATAGCTGAACTTCCCAATGACGCCGCCGCGCTCGAAGCTCTCCATGATGGTGTCAAAACTTCCGACGTAGATGGAAGCTTCATTACCAGTGAAGACCGCGCCGTTTTTTTTGTGAATGTCGATCACACCGGTTGTGCGAAACCCGAATTGCGCGGGCAGGGCGCCGGTCATGAGCGAAATGCTATCAGCGAAACGGGTCGCCAGTTCCTGGCCGAAACCGGGAATGCTTTCCGGCAAAAGCACGTCGTCGATGCGGTATTGCAGGTTGGCGTGCTCACCACGGACGTGAAGCTGGCCGAACGAATCCTGCGCCACACCGGGAAAGCGCAGGATAGTTTGATTGAATGGCGCGTTCTCGCCCTGCGCCTGCGAATCGAGCCGGTCGGGGCCAACCGTGTAACGGGTTGCGCCGAGATTCGGCACAATTTGCTCGCGCGAGATATCGAGCTCCTGACTGGTGACGACGACTTGCTCAGCTGTCGCAGTGCCGGGCGCTGCCGTCGCAGATGGTGCGGGGCTGGCTGACGCCGTGACAGCGTCTTGTGCGCTCGCCATGCTCGCCCCGCAGAGCATCGCGACTGATGCGATAAGAAATGTTTTCATTGAGATTTTTTCGAAATAGGTTTTTCAAAGTGGTGATGAGGTGTGCTTCGCAACTGACGCGAAGACACGTGAAAGCGGCGCAGGTGGATCGGCCCCGAACGCTTTCGG
>JBAQJG010000027.1:0-10635 GCA_049300145.1 Chthoniobacterales bacterium
GCCTATCTCATTGGACACACTGTTACACCAGCGGAACCGGTTCCCAGCAACATCTCCACGGTTGCCCGCCTTCTGCGATATCGCGGACCAGTCGCGGAGTTTCGTCAGGCTTGCACGGGTTTTATCAATGCCACGCTGTTCGCAGCAGGCCTCTGCGCGGTAAGCGATGGATGTCCGGTAGCGGTCGTGGGATCTGAAACGGGATCGGTATTCTTCGATCCAGTGCGCGCTGCAGAAGATGATTCGCAGCTCGTAAACTTCGTGCAGATGGGCGATGGAGCCGGAGCGATCATTCTGGGATCTGAGCAGTCACACACACGCACTGCCCGAATTCATCATCTATATCACGGCCGCTTGGAAACGGAGATGACACCCGGTCTGCGAATGAGCGGCGGCGGCTCCGCGCGTCCGCACCGATCAACAACGGAGACACTGGAATTTGAGCATGCGCCGGAACTTGTGCGTGAGCATGGAGGTGCACTGTTCCACGCTGCGCTCGCGGCGACGCGGGCGCAGCGAGTAAACCTAACCACCATTCGCCATGTCCTGCCCCACCAGGCGAATGGGCGGATGGACTCGCTGCTAGCACCGCACCTGCCGCGAGGCACAAACGTGATTGTGCACGCCGATCGCATCGGCAATACCGGGTCGGCCGCAATCTGGTTGGCGCTGGATGAGTCTCGTCGTCGTGTATTCGCGCCCGCAGAAACTGCGGTAATTCTCGGTGCCGAATCAACCAATTACAGCTTCGGCGGGTTCGTTTATGAGCATGCCTGAAGAGGACTGTCCGCGTGTGGATGTGACCGGTCTGCGAAAGACTTTCGGAGGAAAAGTCGCCCTCGCCGACTTCAGTCTCAGTCTCGGCCGGGGAAAAATTTTCGGCGCAGTGGGGGCCAACGGCGGCGGAAAAACAACCGCGCTTCGCCTGCTCGCCGGTTTGCTGCCCGCTACTGCCGGACGGGGACGTGTGCTTGGTGTGGACTTACGTGCGCACCCTTCCAGGTTGCGCGAACGCGTCGGCTACATGACGCAGCACTACTCACTGTATCGTGACTTCACTGTTTCAGAAAATCTGTTAGCCCGCGCGCGGATCTACGGCGTGCCCGATCCCCGCGCGCGAGTGTCGGAGCTGCTAGACCGCTTCCGTCTCGAGCGCTTTGCACGAGAACGAGTCGCTCGACTGTCCGGTGGCTGGATTCGTCGCGCGCAATTTGCCGCCACACTAATACCGGACTCGCCAGTGCTCTTGCTGGATGAACCAACTGCCGGGCTCGACTTGGAAACGAGTCGACATCTGTGGGAATCCATCGTCGAGCTGGCGGCCCGAGGGACGACGGTTATCGTGAGCACTCACGATCTCGCCGAAGCGGGGCGTTGCGATGAAATCGGAGTTTTTGTGGAAGGAGAAGTGGTCGCACGCGGGACAATGGAAAAGGTGATCGAACGCAGCGCAGCGTGCGTGATGCGAGTGAACGTCTCAGGCGACGGTGACGCCGCGTTGCGCGCCGACTTACCTGGATTAGCATTCGTTCGTCGCGGAGCGCGCCATCACGACCTTGTATTCCGCGGCGAGGCACCTGTTTCAGCCATGACCTGGCTCAAGGCGCAGAACATGTCCCCACAAGCAGTCGAGTCGACGCTTGCAGACGCGATGTCGATCTTCGTGAACACACAATCGGAGGCCCCATAATGCTGTCGCTTAGTTCGCGCGTGCGCCGAAGCCTTACGCTCGCGTGGCTGGAAAGCCTAACGATTCGGCGCGATCCGATCATTCTGGCGATGATTCTTCTCATTCCCACCCTTCAGATTGCGCTCTTCGGCTACGCGCTCCGACCATTTGGCGGAGAAGTACCAGTCGCGATCGCTCGGGCGGAAGACGACCGGGCCACGCTCGCGCTGTTCAAGGACAACGGCGACTTCAAGATCGTAGCCGACGGACTTAACCGCGAAACCGCGCTCGCCGAAGTTAAGAACGGAAAAGCTCTTATAGGCGTCGTTGTACCACCAGCGAGCGAGGCGAGCGAAACAAAGGACGATTCACTAACAGTCTACGTAGACGATAGCGATTCGATCCGCGCCAATCCGGCATTGAGCAAATTCGAGGCTCTTTATTGGCAACAGGTTGCGGGCGGCAAGGCGCTTCCCCGGGCGAAGATCCGCGTGCAACGGCTCTACAATCCGGACAACCGCAACGATTGGATCATGACTCCAGGCTTGTCCGGCGTGATCTTGATGATCTCAATGCTCATGCTCGGCGCGCTCTCGATCGTTCGCGAACGCGAGCGCGGAACGTGGGAAGCATTGCTCTCCACGCCGGTAAACGCTGCCGAGGCAATCGTTGGCAAGGCGCTGCCTTACCTCCTGCTTGGGCTTATTCAGGCGGCGCTTGTGATCGGGTGCAGCCGCGTTCTCTTCGCGCTGCCTTTGCGCGGCGACTTGCCAGCATTCGGATTGTTTCTCGGCGTTTACATTCTTGCGCACTTAGTGATCGGGCTGGCCATCTCAGCGGCAGCACGAAGTCAGCTGCAGGCTGTGCAGAGCGCCGTGCTGGTGTATTTGCCGTCGATGGTACTGTCGGGCTTTTTGTTTCCCTATGCGAACATGCCTGGTTGGGCGCAACGTCTCGGCGCCATTCTTCCACTGACGTATTACAACGAAATCGCCCGCGGGGTGATGCTTCGCGGAGCGGACGCTTCTTTCGTCCACGCTCGGACATTGCCCGTAGCGGCGATCGCGGTTCTGTCGTTGGCGGTGGCGATTGTGACATTTCGCCGACGTCTGACTTGAGGGTCATGCTAGTCACGGATAAGGCGCAGCGTCGCGAGTGGCTCGTTTATGCGTTGAACCGGCCGCTTGCTTTCGCAGTGTTGGAAATCGCAGGTTGGCTAGGCGCGATTGTTCGAGTGCCGCGTGTGGGTCATGTGGTCAGCGACGCCGAAATCGGGCGGCGTGTGCTGACTGACACGGAGCACTTCGATTCTCATTCGCCGGGCAGCCTAGGCACACTGGTCACGCAGGTCCTCGGCCCGTTCGCACTGCTCAACATGGACGGGGCCGAGCATCACGAAGTCAAACGGCGATTGATGGAAGTATTTTCGCCGAAGTACATCGCCGGGTTGCTCTCGGCGGCAACGGGCCGTCTCGTTACGGAACTACACGAACATCTCCGCGCTGGCCAAACAGTGGATTTTGTCGAGTTCATGACGGACTTCGCCAGCGTTATGGCGTGCGAACTGATCGGTGTGAAGGTTCCCAGCGATCGCAAACGGGAACGCGCCGTCTTCGCAGAGATGTTCGCTCTGGCCACGGAGTTCACCGCGTTCGCCGGGTTAGGCAAGCAATGCCTTACCGGCCGTGAATTGGAGAGGGCGCGCGCGGTCGTTGAGCGCTTCGCGGCGCACATTCGCGACAGTTACGAGAGCAACCAGCCTCGCGAGCATTCGCTGACGCGCAAGATGCGCGCGCTCGGGTTCACGTTTGACCAAATGAAAGGCGTCATCATCATCGTGATGGTCGGCGCGACGGAACTCATCACTTACGGAATGCCGCGCGTGCTGGCGCTCCTCTTGGATAGCGGACAAATGGCAAAGCTACGCGCTTGCCCCGAGATGATTGAAGCAGCCGTGGACGAGGGTTTCCGTCTGGTCACGCCTTCGAACTTAGTTCTGCGCGCGGTGGCGAAGGATTGCGAGATCGACGGTCATCGTTTCCAGCGCGGTGAGCGTGTCCTCGTGGTATTCCATAATATGATGCGGCAGTCCGCGCGGTTCCCGCACGCGGGTCGCTTCGATATTGAGCGGGTTCCAGATCCACGCTATCGCCGGCTACTCTTCGGCGCCGGGCCCCATGCCTGCCTCGGCGCCGGGTTAGCGGTTGCCGAGGCACGCCAGGTGCTCGGGGTGTTGATCTCGTTAGGCGGCGAGATCGAGATCGTTCGTCGGCGCTACAATCACGGCAAGACGTATCCCGGATATCGATCGCTGTGCATCCGACTGACGGATGCAGAGAGGCGCTGTTGATTCTGCGGTTCCGTCATTCCTTCTTTAGCACCGCTGCGACATACACCGTATGACCGGCGACCAACTCGCGGCGCATCGCACTCCCCTCCATTGCGTAGGCCCCCTGAGCGAAGCTCTTGAACCAACCCCGGACGTGGCGCATAAGAAGTTCTCGTTTGCGTGCTTCATCCTGAGCGAGCGCGGCTACAATATTGACGGTGATGTCGTCCAATTGAATCGGTCGCAACCGGGATGCCGTCAGCGTGGCGAGTAGGTGTTCCAGCGCACCGTTGCGCCGTGAAACGAAATCGGCGAAAGCAACGCAGCCACCCGGTCGGAGCACGCGTTGAACCTCCCTCAGGAAACGTGACAATGATCCATAGCAGTGTGCGCTCTCGACATTGAGCACCACGTCGAATGTCTCACTGTCGAAGACCAGATTCTCCGCGTCGCCATGCACGAACTCAACGGATTGCGTCCTGCCGTGTAGGTGGCGGGCGAGCGCTGTCGCGGTCGCAGACAGATCGAGTGCCACTATTCGCTGAGGACGGAAACGCTGCGCCACGTGAATCGCTCCGCCGCCTCGACCGCTGCCGATTTCGAGGACATCGAGACCTGCTAACATGGCGCTGGCTCGAGCGGCGGCTGCGGCCGAGGCCAGACGCGCATACAGTTGTAGCGCGAGATGTTCCGGCACGCTTGGGTCCACCTCAACATTTTTCGTCAGCTCCCCCGGCAGCAGCGCGTAGCCGTAATTCATTGTGGTCCATTCCGCGTGCGGGTAAGAGCGTGCTAGATAATCGTATAGTAAGCGCGTCACAATACGACGCGCGCGACCTACTGCGCGGCTGCGACCGAGTGCGTTTGTTACGTAGCGCCAGGGATGGAGCGCGTCAGATAACATATTTAGTCGCTCGCGACCGGCAGAATTTGCTCCGGGGCGCGCCGCGCCTCGTATGCCCTCAGGTGCGCGTAGGCAACTTGGAGCAACAATTTCCCCCTCCTGCCATTGTCAGATCGACGGAGCAGATCACCCACGATGTGATGCGCTTCGACTGGCGCGCTCTTCTCAATGTCGTGCAACATCGACGCGGTGAGTCGTGACTCGGGCGCAATAAAAATTAGGCGGGTACGGTCGAGAAACTCCGCTCGAGGCGAAAAGCCTTGAGATGCTGCGATCATCGCGCACTCATCGAACATGGTCATGGCCAACTCGCTTGCACCGGCTTTGGCAGGCCTACATTCGCCCCGGCGGCTATTCACGGTTTACGCAAGTCTTACGCTGATGGAACAATTCTATTTGTTTGTGTCCGGCAGCGTTTGCCATTTGCTTTGTGCTGCGTGCAGATTTGCTTGCTGATTCTTATTGAATTCATCGCGCGTGCGGGAGTCGTACTGCATTAGCAGTTGCCCATTCACGATCTGAAACGCCTCCACTTTCCCGGGAGCGAGATGGCCTTGCGCGACACCGTAAGCACAATAGCCGCCGAACTGCGGCTCATATTTCGCCGGCGCCTTCTCGAATATGGCTTGGTGCTCCGCCGAAGCGAAGCGATAGATCACGCCGCGGTAGGTGACATGAAATTCTTCTTTGCCGAGCACAGGTTTGCCATCGGTGAAGAATGCCACGGGGTCATAACCCTGGATTCCGAGGCCGTTCTTGTCGACGTTCGATTCAGGAGCTGCCAGCACAAGCGAAACATTCACGGCTAGGCAGACGAACAAGAATGCTTTTACGATTGGTTTCATAGTCAGAAGGTTAGTGGTTAAGGGCTCTCCTCGCTTGTTAGAGGCCAACCTGGGAGGAATTATTCCAGACAATTTCAGTCGATGGCGAATCCGTCCCACCATCGGCTGGCCGACAGCTGTTCGGTCCCGGCGAGGAATAAACCTCCACTTGGCGCCTCACACTCCAAGTGATGCCCGAGAAGAATAACGTCCACACTGTCGTACCGTGAAAGCCTACGAAGGGTGGGTCGGGTCTGGGGCATCGTGGCGCGGATTTTCTTTTTACACCTCAACATGAATACCATCATCAAGACATTTTATCGCTGGCTCGTTATCTGCGCTGACGCATTGCGCTCTCCTCTGCTGCTCGTGATTCGCCTGTTTTGGGGCTGGCAATTCTTCCTCACGGGCAAAGGCAAACTAATGAACTTATCAAAGACTTCGCAGTATTTCGAAAGTCTCGGCATTCCATTCCCGCATGGCCAAGCTCTCCTGGCAGCATGCACCGAGTGCTTTGGCGGCTTACTCTTATTACTCGGACTGGCTTCGCGGCTGATCTCATTGCCGTTACTCATCCTGCTTACTGTCGCGTATTGCACCGCTGACCTCGATCGGCTCCGGGTAATTTTTAGCGACCCAGACAAATTCGTTACGGCGGACGAGTTTCTCTTTCTTTTCGCTGTCACGATCGTGTTCGTGTTTGGGCCTGGTAAGATCTCCATCGACGCGTTGGTAGCGAAGTATTTTAAAGGCGGCGACACTAACAAAGGCAATAGTTCAACGGGGCGGGAATAAATCTTCACGCCGACAATCCTACCTGCACGGTTCGTTCATTCGCGAGAATTCCTCTCGGAAGCGTGGCGGACTAAAGCAAAACAAAAGGAAAACATGAAACGTTACTACAAAGCGAAAGCTCTCCTCGCGGGCGCGGCCGTCGCCGGGATTATGTCCGGCGGCGCTGTCTCTACGATGAGCGCGGCTAATGCCGGCACATTAGGCCGGTCAAACATCGGCAGCAGTCCAGGAACGCTCGCAGACGAAAAGAAGGGCGAGACGCACGATTGCAAAGGCAAGAACTCGTGTAAGGGCAAGGGCGGCTGCAAGAACAATGACAACGGTTGCGCCGGGAAGAACTCGTGCAAAGGCAAGGGCGGCTGCGCTACCAAGAATGGCAAGCCGGTCGCAGACGATAACGACGAGCATAAGTAATTGGTGAGCCGGCGTGCCGGGCTTCAACTCGGAGGAGTTGGGGCCCGGCTACGCACTCTTGATCGCATGCCTTCTTCACGCTTCAACGCGTTTAGCGACTACGGCATCGGAATAGGCCTGCGCATTCCGCACTATCAGCATATTCTCGAAAAGAAACCGGTTGTCGATTGGTTCGAGATCATCTCGGAAAATTACATGGTCGATGCCGGCCGCCCGCTGCATGTGCTTGATCAAATCCTCGAACAATATCGCGTCGTCCAACACGGCGTCTCGCTCTACTTCGGCAATGCCGATCGACCGAATCGCGATCATCTGCGCAAGCTAAAAAGACTTGTAAAACGCACCGGCACGCCTTGGCTTTCCGATCATCTCTGTTGGGGCAGCGTTGATGGCCGCTACACGCATGACCTACTGCCGATGCCTTACACATGGGAAGCGGTCGAGACCACGGCGGCAAATATCCGCGAGGTGCGAGATTTTCTTGAAGTGCCACTGGCGGTTGAAAACGTGAGCAGTTACGCCGAGTTCCACATGTCAGAAATGAGCGAGTGGGAATTCCTTAACGAAGTGGTCGAGCGCGCGGACTGCGGAATTCTGCTCGACGTAAACAACATTTATGTCTCATCGAAAAATCACGGGTTCGATCCGCAAAGGTATATCGACGCAGTGCCGGCCGACCGCGTGGCGCAGATCCATCTCGCGGGCCATTCCAAGTTCGAGAAATATATTCTCGACACGCACGATCATCCAGTACTCGATCCGGTTTGGAAGCTTTACGCGCGCGCCATCGCGCGCGTGGGTCGGACTGCCACGCTGCTCGAATGGGACGATCGCATTCCATCCTTCGATGACGTTCATCGCGAAGCGCTGAAAGCTTCTCATTTTCTGCCGTATGAAGCCGTCGCGGCCTAGTCGCTTAGTCGATTTGCAGGCTTTGATGGCGCGCGTCGTCATGCGTCCGCTTCGGAGCGATGAAGGCATGCAGCGCGAATGGATAGATGGCAGCTCAACAGCAGAAGTTGCGGAACAGTTCATCAAGCCTAACGATCGGCTTGACTCATTTCAGCGGCTGGAAATTTACAATCAACAATACTGGTGGCGTCTGCTCGGAAATCTTTCTGAAGACTTTCGTGGCTTGTGCGCGGTACTCGGCGATGCGCAGTTCGATAAGCTGGCGGTGGCGTATCTCGAGCACTGCGGTTCGAATTCGTGGACGTTGCGCAATCTCGGCAGCCGGCTCGAACGGTTTGTGCGCGAACGCCCCGAGCTCGCCGCGCCACATACTTCCCTTGCCATCGACATGGTCCGCGTGGAATGGGCACGCACAATAGCTTTTGACGAAGCAGAAAAGCTACCGCTCCTGCCGGAGGAAATACGCGACATTCCACCGCAATTGCTGCGGCTCGGGCTGCAGCCTTACCTCGTTCTGCTGGAGCTGAGGCACCCAGTCGACAAGTTGCTGGGAAAGTTGAAACGTCAGGGGGAGATCGAAACCGCCAGCCTGAGTAATGCCGTCTCCAGTGGGCGCCCGCGGCGCCGTGGCCGCCTCGCGGCACGTCCTCAGACCAAGCCAATTTACCTCGCGGTTCACCGGCAGAATTTTTCCGTTTATTACAAGCGCCTCGAGGCCGAAGCCTACCGTCTTCTTTGCGCTGTGCGTGCAGGTGTGCCGCTCGAGCACGCTTGCATGGTCGCATGCGAGGCGACGATCGACTCACCTGAACTGATCGCATGTAAAATGAAATCGTGGTTCGCCGAATGGATGAGCTTTGGCTGGCTAACTAAACCCGCGCGACTCGATCCACGGTGAAGCACAGCGTCCCATTAAGTCATTGAGCGATGCGAGCCGACTTGGCGCGGGCGAGGTGCCCATTAATCAAGAACACTCTTTTGGCAGCCGCGTTAGTGCTCGCGTGCCCGGGACCCGCTGCAGGTCAGATGGACCCGCCATTGGAAATCGGTCGCGGGAGAATTGATCTCGTTTTTGCGGCAGCACCTGACGAAAAGCTTCACAAGCTGGTGCGCGAATGGGTGCAATCATGCGCGCACGCCGTAACGGTATATTACGGAACTTTCCCCGTCGACCGGGTGCTCATACGAATAAGGTTGTTCGAGGGACGCGGCGTCCGCTCGGGCCAAACGTTTGGCTATGATGGTGCCTTCATAAAAATCGCGGTCGGCCGTTCGAGCACCCCCGCAGATTTTGCTGATGATTGGATGATGACGCATGAGATGATCCACGTCGCTTTCCCGTCGATGGCCGAGCAGCATCATTGGATAGAGGAAGGTCTATCGACTTATGTCGAACCGATCGCGCGTGCGAAAGTCAGAAATTTGACTCCGGAAAAAGCGTGGGGCGATCTGGTGGACGGTATCCCGCAAGGCTTGCCGCAACGGGGCGACCGCGGTTTGGACTTTACGCCAACATGGGGCCGGACGTACTGGGGCGGCGCGCTATTTTGCCTGCTCGCTGACATTGAGATCAGGAAGCGCACCGGGAATCAAAAAGGTCTTCAAGACGCTTTGCGCGCAATAGTCAACGCGGGCGGCACTATTGAAACCGAATGGGAAATTACTCGGGCGTTCGGGATCGGCGACCGCGCAGTTGGTGTTCCGGTATTGCGTGAACTTTACGACAAGATGAAGTCGACGCCCGCTCCGGTCGATCTAGATGCCTTGTGGCGGCAACTCGGTGTCGAGCGCAATAACGGCGAAACGAAATGGAACGACACCGCTCCGCTGAGCGCGATTCGCGAAGCGATTACAAAAGCGGATTGAAGCGGCAACGCACCTCGTGCGTAGTCACGCGCAACTGCCCGAACGGAGTGGCTGGACGCTCTATTGTCCACATTCGGCTTCGGGTCCGAGTAAGCGAAGATTAGGCAGAAGAATGGAGTGATCTTCGCTGGTGATTTCATAAGCCGCATTCTGTTGTGAGAACTCTCGTCACATAGCTGATAATTATGTCGATAGCTTTGAGTAAAACTGCTGTGACGGGCTGTCAGGTACCCTGAATGAATAGACGCATTCGATCTTCTCGCGTTTGCCAGGGCCAACGATCATCCACTGTAGCGAAACCGCGTCTTGGCCTAACTCAAACTGCAGCGAATACAGATCGTAGCGGCAATGGTGCGGGGTGACCGACGCCCATGTTGATTCGTCCTGAGGCGCCAAATCGAACAGATAGACCGGCCGATTCGGTCCGAAGCGCAAGTGTTCCAGGCGGACAACACTTTGGCCGACGAGCGACCAACGATAGGCGTTAGTAAACCGTAGCTCGCGGCCGGAGGTGAGCCGCGAAGTCCCTGACTCGTTGAAGATGACAATCTGGGCGGAGGGCGATTCGATGGCAACGGCGCCCACGCCATTGCCAGTCCACGTCTTCGGATGGTCGTCGCGATGTGCAATGAATCGGAGCTCGCGGCAACGGCGCAAGCAAATGAGCAGATCTGAGACTGCGCTCACGGACAGCGGCTAAGGTTGTCTGATCGAAGAGCCATTTCTCGACTATCTAGCTCAATGTTCGGCCGATCTTTTGTTGCCTGCATCGACATAGTTTTTCCTCGGTTCGCCACCGTATGGCCAGCTTGCCCGGTGATTGTAAATCATATTCGCGATGGTCGCATACCAGTCACCGCGTCTTGGAATAAGGGTGCGCCTGAGGCCTCCTATTTAGGAACGGATTGAGATAGGAGTGGCG
>JBAQJG010000028.1:0-2864 GCA_049300145.1 Chthoniobacterales bacterium
TCACCCGAGCTTTCGATCCTTTTCGAATTGATGACCGACTTCGACGAGGGATTGCAGGAGTGGCGCTACCGGCACATCAAACTGGTCGAGCGGACAATCGGCGCGAAGAAAGGCACTGGCGGATCGCCCGGTGTGCCGTTTCTAAAGGAGTCACTCTTCAGGCCGATCTTTCACGATCTGTGGGCGATCCGGCACGAGATGTGACCGCTGCGCGGAATGACGAAGCTCGAATGACGAATGATTGGCAAAGCCGGCAACCCATGACCTGAAAGATTGATTTGCGCTGGCTACGTATTTCGGAACATGAAGCTTGTTTCAACGTTGTCCCTCCTCCTTCTCAGTCTCACCGCACCGCTGGCTGTCACGGAAAATCCAACGCTCGCGCTGACTCATCTTCGGGGGGATGTTTACGTCGCTGAGGATTATTTTTACTCGAAGGAAAATTCCGTTGTCTATGTTGGCGACAATTCTGTTACCGTTGTCGGAGCGACTTGGACTCCGGAAACGGCACAATTATTGGCGATCGAAATCGGCAGGGTCACGCCAAAGCCAATCGCGGAAGTGATCGACACGAATTATCATCCGGATCGTGCGGGCGGGAATGCCTACTTCAAAGGCATCGGGGCGAAGATCGTATCGACCAGGATGACGCGCGATTTGTTAGCGCTGCATTGGGACGAGATGGTTCGTTACGTGCAGAAAGCAATTCCGAGCTATCCGACTCTGCCGCTGGTTCTACCGGACAAGACATTTCGACGGGACTTCGAGCTGCAGGGCGGCCGCGTAAAGGCGATCTATCTCGGTCCCTCTCACACCGCGGACGGCATCTTTGTCTTTTTCCCCGAGGAAAAGGTCCTCCACGGCAATTGCATTCTCAAAGAACAGCTCGGCAATCTCGATTTTGCTGACATCGCTGAATATCCCCGAACGTTGCAGAAATTGAAGCAGCTCAATCTTGGCTTCACGACGATCGTGGCCGGGCACTGGTCGGCGCTACACGGGCCCGAGTTGATCGATCAATATCTGAAGCTGCTGGCTACCAACCACGGTAACGTTCGCGCATCGCAGCCAAAGTGACCTACGACATCACGCCACCGATCACGCTGAAGCTCGCGGTCTGGCCGGGCGATACGCCGCTGAGCCGCGAAGTACTCAACGACATGGCTCGGGGCGACAACATCACGCTGTCAACGTTGCGCGCGACGGTCCATATCGGGGCACATGCGGATGGACCAAATCACTATGGCAAAGATGCGCCGGCAATCGATGAGCGTTCGCTCAATTATTATCTGGGGCGTTGCCAGGTGATCCGAGTGGGAGTTGCGCGCGCGACGCGAATATTACCGGAGATGCTACCAGATGTGACACGACGATTGCCGGCTGTGTATGGGAATGATTCAGCATCGCGCGCGACCGCCTCCGCGCAAGGCTCCGGCGCGCCACGGGAACGCACGATCCACCTTCAGCCGAGAGTATTGTTTGCCACGGGGACGTATCCCGATCCGGACAACTGGAACACCGATTTCGCGGCGCTCTCGGTCGAGCTGGTTGATTTTCTCCACGAACGGGCCGTGATCACTGTTGGAATCGACACACCTAGCGTGGACCTTTTCGAATCGAAAGATCTATCGGCGCATAAGGCAATGCTGCGTCACGACATGTCGATCTTGGAAGGGCTCGTTTTGAAGGATGTGCCCGAAGGGATCTACGAATTGATTGCGTTGCCGCTCCGATTAGTCGGATTTGATGCGAGCCCGGTGCGAGCGATACTGCGGACAGTGTAAAAGGTGAAACGCGCAGTCCCTTGCGCGTTGTTGAAAAATGTCGGCGAAGGCCGAGTTGATTAACATCGCCCCCGAAAGCGTTCGGGGCCGATCAACTCAGCTCATTCCAAGAAATTCGCGCGCCGCTCCCGACAGTAGCTGCGCTTTCTCTTTCGCGGGCAGCTCGATCGATTCGATGAGCTTGCCTGGGTGCGCTTCACCGAGCGGGAACGGGTAATCGGACCCGAATGCAACGCGCTGCGGTCCGAATAATTTGAGCAGCAGCTTGAGCGCGTCAGGGTCGTGGACGAGCGAATCGACAAAAAAACGCGCCGGCGTATTGCCACGCGCGAGGTAGCTTCTTGGATTTTTCGTGCTGTCGGTCGCAACCAAGTCCGGACGCACATGAAACCCGTGTTCGATGCGGCCGATGGTGAATGGGAATGCGCCGCCGCCATGGGCGAAGGCAACGCGAAGTTTCGGGAACCGCTCAAACACGCCGCCAAAAATCATTGAGCAGATCGCGAGCGACGTTTCGGCCGGCATCCCAACCAGCCACGGCAACCAGTAATTCGGCATGCGCTCCTTGCCGAGCATGTCCCAGGGATGAACGAAGATCGCCGCGCCGAGCTGCTCCGCCGCGCTCCAGACAGGCTGAAGTGACGCATTGTCCAGATTTATAGTGTCGATGCGACCAGAGGACGGGTTCGCATCGACATGCGTACCAATCTGCGCCCCGCGCAAACCCAATTCACGCACGCATCGCTCCAGCTCGCGCGCCGCCAGATCCGGATCTTGCAACGGGATCGTGGCCAGGCCGGCGAATCGAGTCGGATGATCGTGGACGACTTTGGCGATGTGATCGTTCAGTCGCCGTGATAAATCCAACGCGTCCGCCGGCTTCGCCCAATAGCTGAACATCACCGGCACGGTCGAGAGCACCTGCATCGAAATCTTCTCGCGGTCGCACTCCTCGATGCGACGCTTAGGATCCCAAACGTTGTCGATGATCTCGCGAAAGACGCGGTCGCCGATCATCATCCGTGCACAGCATGGTTGGTAGTGATCGAGCCTAACGAATCCGCTGTAGCCATACTTCGC
>JBAQJG010000029.1:0-7480 GCA_049300145.1 Chthoniobacterales bacterium
ATGCTGTTCGTTCTCGGATTCTGGTGAACCTCGCGGAGAACCAACGTCTGGCCAAGATTCTTGAGCGCAGAATTGATCCCGTAAACGATCAGTTGCACAACCACCGGCTGGTCCGGCCCCGCCAGCACCAGGCTCGCTCCCGGTTTTGTCAAAAGATCATTGGCCGCTTCGCCCAACCATTGCTCGTCGAAAGTCGCAGCGCCTGCCGGCACTTTAAGAGTCGCAATTACGGAGCCGAGATTGCCGTCCTTTGTCGCCGCCAGAATTTTTCCTGCGAGCGCATACGCGAACGCCGCGATTTGGCTCGCGGGACAGCGAAGACGATGGTCCGCCATTGCGCCGGTGAGCGTGAAATGATTCTCGACCACGTAAAGGCGGTTCATTGCGTCTTTCGCCGCGCTCACTCGCCGGCGCGAGCTGAATGCGCGCACCGATGCCAGATCGCCCTGGCCGCAATCGAGAAAATCGCTGTCCAGCGCCAGGATGACATCGGCGCGATCGAGCTTGGGCACCAAGCGAAGGTTGTCACCGAAACTCAATTCCGTGGCGAAGCTTTGCGCCTCGCTCAGGAGCGGGTCGTAAACGACCCAGCGGAGACGCGGAAAGATCTTCTCCAGTTCTGTGCGCAACCGCTCACGCGTGGGCGAATCCGTTGCCTCGACAAGGAACGCAAGACTATCGCCCTGTTGCACCAGGAGCGTTTTGCGCAGTTGTGTGATATGGGATTCAAAGGCCGCACGATCGCTCGTTTTCCCATTGTGAACGAAGCGCTTTGACCGCGCCGGATCGTAAAGATCGAGGCTAGAGGCTTGCGCGAACGCATCGGTCGCGCCGCCACTCGCTGGATGGAGCGGATTCCCATCGATCTTCGTCGGGCGTCCGTCATGCGTAGTGACAACGAGTGGAATGGCGCCGGTGCGCCTCGGCATCGCCGTGGCGTAGAAAAGCGGCTTGCCGGGAATCGTCCATTCGACGCTCTTCGTAAATGGAACCAGATGCGCTTCCGGGCGGCGGCAGCTCGTTAGGCCAGCTCCGGCCAGTGCCATCGACGCTCCCATTAGCTTCAAAAAGTTGCGTCGCGTCCATTCGTCGCCTTCCAGTTGCGCAGCGCCGGCCGGAAACTCGCGCTCCAGCCATTCACGGAACTCAGGCGTGTCGCTTAGTTCGCCCAGGCTGCGCCAATATTTCTTTCCGGTGAGCGGCTCGTGCGGATGTTGATAGAAGCGTTTCATCGGTGACATCCCTGGCAGTTAGTCGGCGGATTTATGTTCCAGCGTTCCTTCAAAGTCTGGCCAATCTCTGTCTGCGTTAGTTTTTTCTTCTTCGATAAATCTTCGGTCGCATCATGCGGCTGACCATACTTCGCCACAAATTCCGCCGGCTTCACGTCATCGGTTTTCCAATCAAGATTAAAAATCTGATCGTCCGGCCGAAGAAAATTTTCCGGATGCCGGTGACATTCCAGGCACCACGCCATGCTGTGCGGTTTGGCATGATAAACCACCGGCATGTGATTGACGGGGCCGTGACAACTAAAACAACTGATCCCGCGATTGACGTGCGCAGAGTGATTGTAGAAAACGTAATCGGGCGTGCGATGCAGTTGCACCCATTCGATCGGGTTTCCAGTTTTCCAACTCGTCCGCACCGGCTCGAGCTTTGGATTGTCCTTCTGCACCTGGCTGTGGCAATTCATGCACGTCTGCGTATTGGGCAAATTCGAATGCGCCGCCACTTCGACAAAGCTGTGGCAATAACGGCAATCCATCCCGAGTTGCGAGACATGGACATCGTGCGGGAAGGGCACCGGCTGGATTGGCTGATAACCCACCCGCGTGTACTTCGGGGTTACGTAATACCACGTTGCCGCGGTTAGCCCACAGATGATGATCACGCCGCAGATCGCCATTTTGAGCGGCAACCAATTTGTCCAGCGTGGAAAAAAATTCGCCATAAATTCAGTGTGTGCCCGCGCTGCTCAGCCGCGGCCGGCAATTTAAAAACGAATTCGGTTTGCGACCAGGATGTGCACGCATCGAAGCAAAGAGTCTATAAATCGAGATTGCGAGGGCAAAACAAAATTTGTCGCGCAATGTCATATCGATCCCAAATCATGCGTCGCCCTTTCCGATACAGAAAAGGAAGCGATTGGCAAAACAGATAACTTCAAAACTTCGCCGATGCGTCAAGCCGGAACGCCGATATTGACGCTGCAGGGGAAGCTGACAGCTTCCCTGCAACTCTTGATCCGTGAAACCAGCACGAAATCCGCTACGACTACTTTTCTTTTTCGTCGCGTATTCTGTTAGCGCAATGAGCCGCGCCGAAGATGTCGATCTCATATTGGTTAACGGGAACATTTACACTGTTAACCAGCGCCAACCGCACGCCGAAGCGATTGCGGTGAAGAAAGACCGGATTGCCTTCGTCGGCTCGAATGAAGATGCGAAAAAGTTGGCGAGCGACAAAACGCGCATTGTCGATCTTCGCGGCCGCACCGTTGTGCCCGGAATGACCGATTCGCATTGCCACATCTTCGGAATCGGCGAGCGCGAAATGAACTTGAACCTCGAAGCTACAAGCGCGCTCGAAGATTTTCTCGCCAAAGTAAAAGATCGCGTCGCACAAACCGAGCGCGGTAAATGGATCATCGGTCGCGGCTGGATCGAGACTTTTTGGAAACCGCCGCGGTTCCCGTCGCGTACCGATCTCGATAAAATTGCGCCGGACAATCCCGTTTTTCTCACGCGCGCCGACGGTCACGCTGCGATCTCGAACAGCGCCGCGTTGAACATTGCTAAGATCGACAAGCACACACCGAACCCATTTGGCGGCGAAATTTTGAAAGACAAAACCACTGGCGAGCCGACCGGCATGTTGCTCGACAACGCGATGGATTTGGCCGCGAAGAATATTCCGAAGCCAACCGAGGCCGAAAGAGAAAAGGCATTTTTGCTCGGAATCAATCGCGAGATCGGTCTCGGTTGGTGCGAAATTCAAAACGCCGGCAGCCATGCCGATGACATCAAAATAATTCGCAAATGTTTCGATGAAGGAAAGGTGAAGCTGCGGTTTATCAACGCCGTTTACGGGCCCGGCGAAGATGCCGAAACGCTGCTGGGAAGACACCCGTCCCCGGCTGTCACGGCAAACGGGCGTCTCGCCCGTTCGACAGGCCAGAGGCCCGTCGGCCATGACAGGCGTGACGCCTGTCTTCCGCTGATTAACGCCTACGATCATCATTTCACGCAACGTACAATCAAAGTGATTTTCGACGGCGCGCTCGGCTCCCGTGGCGCGGCATTGCTAAAACCGTACAGCGACGGACCCGACACTTCCGGTTATCTCACCGAAAAGGAAGAAGACTTGCGGCCGATGTTCGAAGATGCGTTGCGTCGCGGCATTCAAGTCGAGACGCATGCAATCGGCGATCGCGCGAACCGCGTGATTCTCGATCTCTACGAACAAGCGTTCAAAGCAGTACCGCCCGAGCAAAGAAAGATCCGCGAACCGCGCTGGCGCGTCGAACACGCCCAGATTCTCGACCCTAGCGATCTTCCGCGATTCGCCAAGCTTGGCGTGATTCCGTCAATGCAACCATCACATGCGATCAGCGATTTATTTTTCGCGCCCGCCCGACTCGGGATGGAACGCCTCGCCGGCGCCTACGCCTGGCAGAGTCTAATCAAGTCCGGCTGCATCATTCCCGGCGGATCCGATGCGCCGGTCGAGCGCGGCGAGCCGATGATTGAGTTTTACGCAGCGGTCGCGCGCAAAAGCGTGAAAGGATTTTCCGGTGAAGGCTGGCATCCCGAGCAAGCCGTCTCGCGCGAGCAAGCGCTAAAAATGTTCACGCTCTGGCCTGCCTACGTGGCGTTCGAAGAAAACGACAAAGGCTCAATCGAAGTCGGCAAGCTCGCCGACTTCACCGTTCTTTCGGCTGACATCATGAAACTGCCCGAGTCGGAAATTCTCAACACGCGCGCCGAGATGACTGTGACCGGTGGCGAAATTCTTTATCAAAGAAATAAGTAAGGTCCGATTATTTACCGCGGATAACGCGGATTTCGCAGATGGCCGAATTCACAATGCGTCGCGCACTGGTGGAACAACTACGAGTACAAGTACTCGTCGTGATATTCGCGCTGGGGCGCGAACTGCACGGTCTGATCGCCGCCGGCTTCGGGATATTCGAAAATTTCTCCTTCGTAATTACGGATCACGATCTTTTCGTTATCGTGATAGAGGATGTAGCCGGGATTGATCGGGACTTTGCCGCCGCCGCCGGGTGCGTCGATGACAAATTGCGGCACGGCGTAGCCAGTGGTGTGACCGCGCAAGCCTTCGATAATCTCGATTCCTTTCGCGACCGATGTGCGCAAGTGCGACGAGCCGTTAATCAAGTCGCATTGGTAGATGTAATATGGGCGCACGCGGCACATGAGTAGTTTGTGCACGAGCGTCTTCATCGTCTCGAGATCGTCGTTCACGCCCTTGAGCAGCACGCTTTGATTTCCGAGTGGGATGCCGGCGTTGGCGAGACGTTCGAGGGCTTCCTTCACTTCAATGGTCAGTTCACGCGGATGGTTTACGTGCACGCTCATCCAGAGCGGATGATATTTTTGTAGCATCGCGCAAAGCTCCGGCGTGATTCGTTGTGGCAGGAAAATCGGGACGCGCGTGCCGATGCGGAGAAACTCGATGTGCGGGATCGCGCGCAAGCGACTCAGAATTTTCTCGAGCTTATCGTCGCTGAAAATAAGCGCATCGCCGCCACTCAAAAGCACGTCGCGCACTTCGGCGTGTTGTTCGAGATAGCGGAACGCTTCCTCAAAATTGGTGTGCAGTTCCTGTTCGCCTACGCCGCTGACAACGCGACTGCGCGTACAATATCGACAGTAACTCGCGCAACGATCGGTCACGAGAAAGAGCACCCGATCGGGATAGCGATGCACTAAACCATGCACTGGCATGTGCGAATCTTCCCCGCATGGATCGATCATGTCGTACGGCGACGTCCACGTTTCTTCGATCCGCGGAATGACCTGATGCCGGATCGGATCGTCCGGATTTTTTCCGCGCGGGATTAGGTTGAAAAAATGTGGCGTGATGGCGAGCGCGAGCTTATCGCCGGAGAGCAGAACGCCGCTGCGTTCTTCCTCGCTGAGATCGATATGTTGCTCGAGCCGGGCGAGCGAGGTGACGCGGTTTTTAAGCTGCCACTTCCAATCGGTCCAGAGTTCCGGCGCGATCCCGCCGTCGCGGGACCAATAACCCGGCGCGTGCGAGATGAACTCTTTTCCGTCACCATTTCCTGCGTCAAAAGCGTGCATTTTGTGTTGAGAACTAAAAAAACGCTAAAGCCCTTAACAATCGTGTCAACGCAGGCACCGCCAAGTGCGCGAGTTACCTGGGCCGCGCTCAATCTTCGTTGCAGGTGGATCGCGCTCTCCGCAGCGCGATGCTAATAATTTCCGGCTTCGCCGCCTGAACTAACATCGAGCAAGGAACTCCTCGATCCACCTTGCTCGGTGATTACTTTACCGTCACCAGCGTTCCAACCGGAATTTCCGTGAAGAGTTTGCGCGCGGCCTCGCCGGGCAGCCGGATGCAGCCGTGCGAGGCGGGATAATTTGGGACAACGCCTTCATGCATCCCGAAATCAAGGCAACTGAGACGCATGAAATAGGGCATTTCGACTTTGTAGATCGTTGAGCGATGGTTTCGCTCTTTGTTGGTTATGACGTAGGAACCGGTTCGTGTAGCATAACCATCCCGTCCGGTCGAACAGACGGTCCTGAACACAGGCACACCATCTTTGATGACTTCAGCGTGTTGGGAAGCGAGAGAGATTTCGATGCGGAGTTGATCGGGTGGCGGTCCGCTGCCGAGAAGGATTTGGGTGCATCGCCAGTTTTGCGTTTCCGCGGCCAGGTCGAGGGCACGCATCTTGGACCGAGTCGTCGTGTGGTTCCGGTTGGCGCCAGCCTCGAGCAGAGCGCGCAGGTACTCTGTTTCGCCCAGTCCAGCGGCGAGCATAAGAATGGTGACGCCCCGATCGTCTTCGATGTAACTCCGGAGCGCTTTTGACGGGAGCAGTGCAAGAAAATCTTGGTCGTATTTGGCCGGAAGGGCGGTGTTTGGGTCCGCGCCGCAAGCGAGCAGCGTCGTGAACAGCGGCGCGTCATTCGATGCGATGGAATAGGCAAGGAGCGGTACGCTCCTGCCTTCCGGCGTGGGTGGTGCGGCGTGCTTGTGAAGCAACAGGCGGATTCGATCTTTGTTGCCATCCCGAAGAGCCCCGTCGAGAACACGCCGCGTACTAGCGGTCCACTGCTGCATCGGCGGGAGGCGTTCCAAAACGGTTTCGACGATTTTGTTGTTCCCGCCGTCGAAGGCGATTCCGAGCAGATCGCGGCCGTCGCGACAACGCGCTCCCATGTCGGCATGCACGGAGCGCGCCAGGAACGCGGCAAACATTTCGAGATCGCCGTGCATGGCCGCTGCCATGAGCGGGGTGAAACCGGTTTTATCGGCGACGTTAACACGCGCGCCGGCATCAAGGAGGTGCTGGACTGTCTCCCGATCTTGCTGCAGCGCCGCGATCAGAAGCAGCGTGCATCCCTGCGCGACGCGCGCGTTTGGATTGCGATGCTCGGTGAGATACGTTTCGATGAGGGACTCGCAGTGCATGGTTACGGCCCGAGCAAAATCGTCCGCTGAAATCGGCGTGCGCACGTATGGCTCTGGGCCAAGGCTCGTAGCTGCCAGAAGCAGCAGGAGCGCGGCGACACTGGTGAAAATGGCTCCGGGCTTAAACACGCGCATATGTGTTAGACGAGCCGCATCAATGCTACACCCGGCAAGCAGTTTTGTGGCCACCATGTGCTGCGCCCGATAGGGCAAGACTCCAGCGACTCGTCGAAAAAACCGCGAGCGCATATTCGATGCCTCCGCCGGGCGCCGCCCTATCGATTGATTGACAGGAGCGGACGGCGTTGAACGTTGCACGTTGAATGCTGTCAAAATCCGAACTGATGCGTTCATTCCCCATATTAGTTTCGTTTATCGCTGCGACTCGGTTGTCTATCTTTGCGGCAACGCCGGAAGTCGCGCCCTCTCCGACGGTCTCGGCGGCGGCGGCGGAAGCAGGCAAGGACGTTGTTCATCAATTGAACAACGCATTCGCGAAAGTTTTCGAGATCGTCGCCCCCGGTGTTGTCATCATCGAAGTTTCAAAGAAGAACGATGGCGGCGAGACTTCGATGTTCGACGATTTATTTTTCCAAGGGCCACCGGATGACAACAATCCGCGAGGCAACCCGCGCGGTTCTCAGCCAATCCAGAGCGAAGGCTCGGGCTTCATCGTTCGGCCGGATGGCTACATCTTCACAAATTTCCACGTCGTCGAAGCCGCGGACAAAATCGATGTGAAACTGAAAGATGGCCGTGAGTTTCCAGCGAAAGTTGTGGGCACAGA
>JBAQJG010000030.1:0-10298 GCA_049300145.1 Chthoniobacterales bacterium
GCGGCCTATGGAAGTCGCCAAAGGTCAAGCGTCATACGCATTGGGATCCTTAGAACGTGTTTCGGTAGGGTAACCCGCGTCTCGGTCGCGCCGGAAGACGGGGCGCGCTATGTTGAAACGTTTCTGGATCGATACGATACCGAAGAACAGCTGGTTCAGAAAACGGGTCCACAAACTCGCGTTCCATTTACCCGCAAGCATGGTGACGACTGACCGAAAGAGGAGCCTCTGCGGGTGCGGGCTGAAAAAGACGTCGCGGAACTGGGGGGTGTAGAATCCCACAACGAACCTGCGAAACCTCTGAAACCGCTTGCGCTGACGACGAGAAAACGCCGCGAAGCTCGCATCTGAGAAATCATCTCTTGCCAGCGCGCGATGGAGCTCGGCAGCGGCTTCAATCCCTGATTCCATAGCGATTGAGACCCCGGTCGAAAATACGGGATCGAGAAACGATCCTGCGTCTCCGGCCAAGATCCAGCGATGGCCAGCATACACCGAAGCACTGTACGAAAAATCCTTCTCTACGCGTACTGGCCACTCGCGACGAGCCTCGCGCATTAACTCGGCGACAATCGGCGTATCGGCGATCGCGCCGTTGAGCGTCTCCTCTGGCGAACCGTTGGCCAAGCTGCGATAAAGGAGCTTCGGTAGAACGACCCCGACGCTCGTCAACTCTTTTGAAATTGGAATGAGCCAGAACCAGCCGGCGTCGCTGCGTGCAACAAGTCGGATGTCGTCGGGCCGCGTTCCTCCTAGTCGCGGTACGTTTGTGTAGTGGGAGAATATTGCTATATTGGCGAGCAGGGGCTCCTCGGTGCGCAGATTGAATTTTCGAGCGATCAACCCCCGGCGGCCCGTGGCATCGACGACTGCGCGCACACGCACACGCCCGGTCGCAACATCGGCACGTGACGCGACATCGAGGATTGCCGCATCCGGCGCAAACTCGCACGCGGTCACGTGGCAGCCTTCTCGAACCTCGACGCCCACTTCGCGGGCTCGTTCCACCAGAATGCGATCGAATTCCTGGCGGCACACCTGATACGTCTGAGGCCTGTTGACCTCTCGAACGTCGGTGAAGTCAACGTACCGGCCGCTCTGACCGTCATGTGTGTAGAGGCGCGCACCCCATTTCTCCGGAAAACAGGCTGCCTCGATCCTCTTGGTCACTCCCAAAGCCGCGAACGCGTCGTTGGCGGTCGAGAGCAACGACTCGCCGATATGGAATCGCGGGAACGTGTCGCGCTCAAAGAGAACAACCGAATGACCACGCTGCCCTAGCGAGATGGCCGCCGACGAGCCAGCAGGACCGCCACCGGCCACAGCGAAATCAAAGTCATACCGCGGCTTGGCCATTGTCATCAAATCGTTAAGGTATCATTTCGAGAAACCGGAAGAAGGCAATTTCTTTAAAGCCTATTGCGAACGAAAAAGTGTGTGCCGATCTGGTGCGCATCTGGCAGAGCGAAAAGAAAACAATCCTCTTCGTCACGCACGATATCGAGGAGGCCGTTCAACTCGCCGATCGCGTCCTCGTCATGAGCAATCTTCCCGCCACTACCCAGGAAGTCGTCGATGTCGATCTTCCGCGGCCGCGCCACCTCGATTCGCCCGGCTATCTGGAAAAACGCGACCGGATCTTTCGCGTCATGGGGATCAGCTTGCGGGTCGTCGAAACCGCGGCGTAAATCGAAAATCTCCAATCCAAAATCAAGAGAGCCGTCAAAGATTCTGCCCGGCTCCTCCGCTCCTTTTCGTCATTCGAGCTTTGTCATTTTTTCACGACATGAGGGCGAGCATCTTACCTGGCTTTTGCTAAACTCGCAGGCGAGGACGCCCGCTTGCCCATAGGTCCGCGCACTGGGCGGATTCGTCTTGTGGCGAACTGGAAGCTTGTGCCCCCAGCATGTCCACTGATTCTGCTCGACAATAGATACAAAGCTATTGCAAGCTCCCACGGTTGGCGATATAAAGGGAGGGCCTGGATGAAAAGCACCAAGAAAAAATGGGTTAAACCCGCAGTGAAAAACGTGCCGATCTTTTTCGAGTGCACGTGTTACGCGGGCGCGATCTGATCGAGCGGGAGTAAATCGATTCGCATCCGTGTTCTCGGGAGCGCGGCCGGTGGCGGCCTGCCGCAATGGAATTGTTCCTGCGCGAACTGCATCGCCGCGCGCATTGGAAAGGTTTCGCCGCAAACGCAATCGAGCATCGCCATCACTGGCAACGATGCGCGCTGGTTCTTGATCAATAGTTCGCCGGAGTTGGCGCGACAAATAGAAAGCTGTCCGGAGTTGCAACCCCGAGGCGACACGCTGCGCAACAGCCCGATCGCGGGTGTTCTTCTCACCAATTCCGACCTGGATCATTGTCTCGGTTTGTTATTGATGCGGCAACAGGCACCACCGCTGGTCGTTTATGCCACCGGCAAAACACAGGCCGCGCTCGATTGGATCGACATCGTTCTCAAGCCGTTCTGCCAAATTGAATGGCGAACGACCGCCGGCGATTTCCAGTCGTTAGGCAACGGCGTCGCTTATCGCGCGATTGAATTGGGCAAGAGCATCGCGTTTCAATTGCGCGATCACACCTCGGGCGCTACCGCGCTCGTCGCGCCAGCGGTCGGTGAAATCGTGGCCGAACTGCGCGACGCGGTTCACAATTCGGACGTCATTCTGTTCGACGGCACATTCTGGAGCGACGACGAACTGCGCAATGTTCGGCCGGCCGCTCGCAGCGCGCGAGAGATGAATCATTTGCCGATCAGCAACGGTAGCCTTGATTTCTTGCGTCATTCGCCGGCGCGTCGAAAAATTTACACGCACATCAACAACACCAATCCGATCTTCATGCCCGGCTCGAGCGAACGTCTGCAAGTCGAGCATGCCGGGATCGAGATCGCGCGCGATGGATTGGAAGTTGTCTTATGACCACTGAATTTTTGGATCGCGAAACTTTCGTCGCGAACCTGCGCGAGGTCGGTGAACGGGCTTATCACGACAAACATCCGTTCCACGTGGCGATGAATGAAGGCCGGCTGTCGCCCGACGCGTTGCGTGGCTGGGTGGCCAATCGATTTTACTATCAATCCAATATTCCAATTAAGGATGCCGCGATTCTTTCGAATTGTCCGCTGCGCGAGGTGCGTCGGGTCTGGATTCACCGGATCGTCGATCACGACGGTAGCGGCGAGAATGAAGGCGGCATAGAAGCATGGCTGCGGCTCGGCGAAGCGTGCGGATTGTCACGCAATGAACTGTTGGAACATCGAGATCTCCAGCCGGGAGTCTGTTTTGCCGTCGATGCCTACGTGAACTTTGCGCGCATGCAGCCATGGCCGGTCGCGATCGCATCGTCGCTGACAGAGCTTTTTGCGCCTGATCTGATGGCGACGCGGCTCGCAGGTTTTGAGAAATTCTACACCTGGATCGACTCAAGCGGCCTCGATTATTTTCGCCGTAGAGTCACGCAAGCGCGGCGCGATTCCGGCGAAGCGCTCGCGATTACTCTGGAACATTGCAATAGGCGCGAGCTGCAAAATGCCGCAATCCGCGCACTCGAGTTTAAATGCGATGTTCTCTGGTCCATGCTTGACGCGATTCACCATGCTTATGCCGACGCAAATCACTGACGACGCCCGACCGCGGCTGGCGCGCGGCGTCCGGTTACAGATCGATTCCGCGACCGGCAAAAGCGTGCTGCTTTTCCCGGAAGGCATCGTCGAGCTGAACGAAACTGCCCAGGGTATTCTTGCCCGCTGCGACGGACGAGCGCTGAGCGACATCGCCCTTGGATTGGCCGAAGAGTACGAGGTCGATCTGGCGACGCTTGCCGTCGATGTGCGCGAAATCCTGTCCGATTTGCAGCGCCGCAAACTCGTGGAGATCTCATGACGGCGCCGCGACCCTACGCATTGCTCGCCGAACTCAGCTATGGGTGTCCACTTCATTGTCCGTACTGCTCCAATCCGACGCACGCCCGAAATGACGGTGAATTGACGACGGATGAATGGTGTCGCGTGCTTCGTGAAGCGACCGAACTTGGCGTGTTGCAAGTCGGTTTCTCCGGCGGTGAACCACTCGTTAGGCGCGATCTGGCCGAACTCGTTCGCGGCGCGCGCGAGGCAAAGCTTTACACAAATCTCATCACGAGCGGTGTCGGTCTGGACGAAGCTCGGGCCAGCGAACTACGCGAGGCCGGGCTCGACTCCGTGCAGCTCAGTTTTCAATCGGACGATGCCGATCTGGCCGACGAAATCGCGGGCGCCCGCGCGCACCAGCGCAAGTTGGCCGCTGCATCGTTTATTCGCGCAGCAGGCATTTCACTCAGCCTGAATTTCGTCGTTCACCGGCGTAACATCGATCGCTTGGCGCAGATGATTGGTCTGGCGGAAGCGCTCGGCGCGGAGCGGGTCGAGGTCGCAAACGTGCAGTTTTACGGCTGGGCATTTCTGAATCGCGCCGCATTGCTTCCGACTCGCGAACAAGTTGCTCGTGCGCGCGAGGTCGCGACCGCGGCAAAGTCGCGCCTCGCGGGCAAGATCGACATCTTTTATGTGCTGCCAGATTACTACGAGACGCGGCCCAAGCCGTGTCTGAATGGTTGGGGCCAGCGTTATCTCACGGTCAATCCCAGCGGTGACGTTCTTCCCTGCCCGACCGCCTCGTCCGCAATTCCCGATTTGCGTTTCGAAAACGTGCGAGCCCGGTCGCTGGATTGGATTTGGCGTCGATCGGAAAGTTTTAATCGCTTCCGCGGAACGGAATGGATGCCGGAGCCGTGCCGGAGTTGTCCACAAAAGGAAATCGATTTTGGCGGTTGCCGCTGTCAGGCAGCATTGCTGACGGGAAACGCCGGAAACACGGATCCGGTTTGCACGTTGTCACCAAATCGCGCGCGTGTGGACGCCGCGTTGCGCGATCTGAATCTATCCGTTGTGGCTACGTGTGATTGGACGCTTCGAGTAAACCCGAGCAAAGAAGCCGCTGCACCTTTAGATCGGGGCGAGGCCCTGAGCTAATGCCGGGCCGCTAGCGAGGCACTACTTCGAGCTCGTGCATGGGGCGCACTTATGCTCTCTCCGGAGTGCGCTTTTACGATCGCCACGTCCGTGGAGCTGATGATACCACTGGCGTTCACATCCGTCCGGAAGTTGCTGCTGGTTACAGGCTGGCCAACTTGGCCTTTGGTCTGCGCGACATCGGTGGCGTTGACAACGCCGTTGCCGTTTGTGTCACCGATGAGCATGTTCACGCTCACTAGTGTGTCAGGCAAAACCTGGGAGAACTCGTCGGTCACGCTGCTCAACGTGACTGTGAGTGTTTGCGCGTTCGCGACGCCGGTCAGGTTCACCGTCATGGTGTTACCGGAAAAGGTTGGCGTACCCGAGACGCTCCCGATGCCGCCGGTCACGCTGGCGTTGCCGCTCACAACGTTGTTAGTGAAAGTAAACACTTGCGTGTAGTCGTTGGTGGCTCCGCCGGTGCGACACTCCACGCCGGGACTTCCCGAGAGAGGCAAGGGAATGTCGAACATGCCCGCGTCACCATGTGTCTTGCGGGAAACGGCTAAGGTGAGCTGAAGTGCCGGTATCGGCACTCGAAAAAGATACACTCTACTGTCACCTGCGAGGTAGATACGTCCGCGAGCCACAATGCCGGTAGTGCTGTATGAGTGGGTGCCTCCGATCACGTCGTTTGGGCCACCCCCGCTGTAAACAACCGCGCCCGTATCTCCATCGTAACCGTGCAATCGCTGGTCGCCTCCGGTGCCTACCGACCATACAATCATGTTGTTGGTGCCGTCAGTGGACGTAACGAAAGGCGAGCCCACACCGCTCTCGCTCTTAGTCCACCCGGTCGCGATGGTGGGTGGACTGGTCGCAGTAATGCGGAATGCTGAAAGCGTGCTGCCGTTGGCGCGGAAAGCGACATACGTCCCCTGGCTGGTCCGATAGGCCGCCGCTGCCTGGATAATAGAGCTACTGGATACATTCAGCGAAGCCACCGGTGCGCTGATGCCGCCGAGGCCGTCACGATTAACCAAATAGGCATTGCCATCTTTGCCCAAGGCAACGACCAAGTGGGAAGGCGTGGCACCGGGCACATCCACGATAACCGGTCCCGAGCCGCCGAGATCGGTGTCACCGCCGTCCAGCGACTGCCAATTAGTAGGCACCCAGTAATCGCTTGGATTACCGCTAAAAATCGGGCCGGGTTGGAGACGAATGACCGCCTCGCTTCCACCCCAGTTGCTAGTCAGGCTGCCGTTCCCGGTGGTCACAAACAAATTCGTCCCGTCGTTAGCAACGCCGCCGATCGACCATGCGCCGGCTCTTGTGATTGTCGTCGCCCAGTTCATGACGCTGGCAGGATTACTCATCTGCACGCCAACGAGTCGACCGTGATAACTGCCACAGTCGCCGAAGCGTCCACCATACGGGATATAAACGATGCTGCCGAGTATTCCGAGTCCGCCACGCTCACTTTGCACTGATGAATCGAAGCCCGATATGGCACCACTCACGTCCACCGGCCAGCCTGCATTAATAGCGCCTGTATCGACGTTCAGCGAATAGATCATGTGTTTAAAAGTGCCAGCCGTGGGCGTCGTCTCCGCGTCGAGAAAAAGTGAGCGCGACGGAAGATCGACAATCGGAGTTCCGCTTATGCCCAGCGGAGTGACATTTCCACACGGGAGACCTGACGTGATGGGCGTGCCGACGTTCCGTTGCCAGATCACGTTGCCAGTAACAGCGTCGAGCGCGTAAACGTTGTTCGACTCGGTCACGGCAATGACCATTGGGCCGGCGGGACCGTCCTCAATGTAAAGTGGTTGGGCGTAAACATTGCCTGTAATCGCGCCGTTAAAATTTGTGTCCCGCGCCAGATTAGCGGAGTTCGTCGGCGTGAACGCGGCATCGATGTAAAGACCGTCACGTGAGTCATGGTTGTGATGCTGGGTGACGTTGACCGACGCATTCGCCGAAAGCACCGCACTCAAGACAGCAACGCACAAACCACCAACAAAGAACGACAAAACCAACGATGGACGTTTCACCTCCACATCATTCGACATCGCGGCGATTCTTTCAATCAAAATGCGCTGCCTTTTTGCCGGTGCTGCGCGCAAAATCGAAGATTTTTCCGTTTCGTGTCCGGCGCGCATCGCGCCGCCTTTACCACTTGATGCGCACCCCGGCGTAGGCAGCGAGCGGTTGCGCTGGGCTGAGGGTGCGCGGGTCCGATAAATGGAGAGCCGGCACTGATCTCGTATCGAAGAACGTGCCGTAAGTGTAATAATGCTGGTCGAAGAGATTCTGAATACGGCCGAAGAGCTCGCAGTTTCGCGTAACTTCGTACGAAGTGCGCAGATTCACAACATAATAGGCAGGAATCCTGGGGTTCCGATTGGACACGTCACCTTCCAAATATTGGCTGGCGATCGCGACAACGTCCGCACCGGCTTTCCATTTCTTCGTAACAGCGTAGTCCATTCCCGCTTTGAAACGATGCCGCGGCACCGAAGCAAGTTGGTCGCCCGCACTCACATTGACGATCCCATCCGCATTGGCGACTGGATTGAAGGGCGAAGAGAGGGCAAGCCGGCTTTGAAATGTCGCATCGAGAAAACTGTATTCCGCGTGCACGGACCACCGCGCATCGTGGTATTCGACATGAGCTTCCATTCCCTGTCGTCGAGTGTCGCCCGCATTCACGAAGTAGCCGCGGTTCGGAATCGGGCTCGCGACCTGGATAATATCGTCAGAGTTCTCCGTCCGAAACAGACCAAGGTTCCAAAAGAGGGCGGCGCCTTCTTGAGAAAGTTCAAAGGTGCCTCTTAGACCAGCTTCGATTGTGCGTGAAAACACTTGGTTCAAGCTCGGGTCGGAGACGAGAAAGTTGTCGAGCACGCAAGGATGCTCGGGATCACCACAGCCTAGCTCCGCCGGTGTCGGTGCGCGGTTTGCCTCGGAGTAGCCGGCGTAGAGTGTAAGCTTCGAGAAAAGCTTGTAGGTGGCACCGATGACAGGATTGAAACGAGTGAACTCGTGAGTGCCATCAAGGCGTGTCCCAAGAAGATCGCTTAATCGGATCTGCGCGACATTAAAACGGGCCCCGGCCGTCACGGAGAGTTGCGTCGTCACGTCCAGGGTGTCAGTTAAGTACACCCCGGCGTACGTGTTGGTCGTAAGTAACTGCACCGGCCCCGCGCCATCCGACGCGTCGTCGAGGAACACACCGCTCCCAGTGACGACCAGGTTCCGGTCGATCGCGCCAAGTTCCGAAGTCGCGGCGAAGTTAACCTGCCCATGATCAAGACTGCCACCGGCCGCGAAGTGATTGTTACTTCCGAAAAACGTCGCAGTGCTTGTGAGCTGGATCGCGCCGCCGAAACCATCCGCTGTCGTGTGTGTACGATCGATTTCGCCCGCCACGGCGTTGGCCGACAACCCGGGCACCACCTCGTCCGAGGTATTGCCGTCAATATGCGATTGGCTAAATCCGCGGTAATAGAGAGCGCCTTGGAGCGAAGTGGTCTCCGTCAACTGACTGGTAAACGTGCCGGTGAGGAACGCGAGTTCGTTGTGCGTCGCCTGAGGCGTCGTAAATACGCTTTGCCATCGCCGCTCGAGTAACTGGATGGGGGTCGGGCCGACCGCGCCGAAGTCGTTTGCTGCGCCCGTAAAAGCGAGGTGAAATTCGCCCAGACTTCCTTTGACTCCCACATCGGCATAAAGACGACGTAAATCCGAAGCCGAGCGGTCGCGCCAGCCGTCATCGTGCAACACGTCGGCGCCAAGGTAGACACCGATGTTGCGCCTCTCGATCCCAGCCTCCGCCATCGCGTCCAGCCGGCCGAACGCACCTCCATAAAGTTCCATTCCAAAATCGTGAAAGGTGAAGCCATTCTTCATCTGCACTGCCAGAGCTCCGCCCAAGGCATTCAGGCCAAAAGCGGGATTGTTGGAGACGATTTCCAGACCATCGATCGCGAACTCCGGAATGAGGTCCCAGTTCACGGTATCGCCGAACGCCTCATTGGTTCGCACACCGTTCTGGTAAACCGCGAGACCCTGCGGTGTTCCCAACACCGGCGAAGCGGTGAAGCCACGGTATTGCACATCAGGCTGAAACGGATTGCCCGTTACATCATTGATTTGCACGCTCGGCACCCGCTGGAGAAGGGCATCCGGCATACTACTCGAAACATCAGGACGTAGCGCAGCTGAACCAATCGCGTAGCTCGCGGCAGGAATCTTATCCGGATCGATTTCACTGCCTTCCACCGGCGTCGTGCCGATCACCTCGACGCGAGACGCGATGGGGTTAGTTTCGACCGTATCTGCGCCAGCCGTGGAAAACGCGAACGCAGATTCCAACGCAAGAGCGATGCACAGCAATAAATTGGTCCGCGGATTCACATCGCGCGATAAACTATTTGTCCGTGCTTATGATTGTTACGCCCCACGGACCGCTGCCGACTTTGATCCGCTTCAGCTCTTTGCGCGCATTTACATCGACAACCGACACGTCATCGGACGCTCCGTTCGCCGAGTAAAGCTTCGAGCCATCGGGACTGAGCGCGATTCCCCAGGCTCGATTTCCAACCGGAATCGTTGCGCTAATCGCATTCGTCTTCGTGTCGATCACCGCAACGGTGTTTCCGCGACCGGTTGAGACAAAAAGCTCCCGTCCATCAGTGGAAATTGCCGTGCCCATCGGCAACGAACCTTGCGGCAATTGGATTTTGGCGAACAATTTATGCGACGCCGTGTCGATCACCGCAACGTACCCGCCGCTCTCGCAAGCGACGTAAGCACGCGAGCCGTCCGGTAGAAATGTGACGGAGCGCGGCCGTCCACCAGTGTCGATCTTCGCGCGGACGCGCTGTTCGTCGGGCGCAATCGCGAAAACTTCGCCTTTTTCTTCGCACGTCACATACACTTCACCATTGACCGGATTCACTCCCATGCCTTCCGGTTCCTCCGATACCTTCACCTTTCCGCGCGATTGACCCGAGCTAAGATCGACAATCGCCGCGCTGGCATCATCCTCGTTCGCGATGAACGCAAATTTTCCGTCTTTGCTGATCGCAAATTGCTCCGGATCGGAGCCGACATGCCAGCGGTCGATCAGCTTGCGCGCGCTCGGATCGATCACACCGAGGGCATCCGCCGCCTTGTCTGAAGGGGCGCGCTCCGTCTCCACGCCCGGCGCCATCCGCGGTGACCCGGTCAAGGTGACGAAAATCCGCGCTCCACCAGGCGCCGCGTGGATCCCTCGGGGCCTCGTACC
>JBAQJG010000031.1:0-5711 GCA_049300145.1 Chthoniobacterales bacterium
GTCCACAGCCGGCGCGAAGACAAACGCATCACGCAGGAATTGACCGAGCAGCTTTGCAAAACATTTATCACACCGCTCGAGCGCGAAGACATTCAGGCACTGGCCACCGCACTTTATAAAATACCGAAGACAGTCGAGAAAATCGGGGAGCGCATTTTGATTTGCCCAGAGGATCTGCATGGCCGGAGCTTTGCCAAGCAGGTGGAGTTTCTCGATCAGGCCGCCGAGGCCGTGCTCGCGATGGTAAAGGAGTTACGCAAGGGGACCGACATCGCGACCGTGCGCGATATGAACGACAACCTTCAGACCATCGAAGGCGACGCCGACAAACTCGAGCTCGACTTGCTGCGCGATCTTTACCACGGCAACTACGACACCAAGCACATGATTTTCCTGCGCGATCTCTACGATCTTCTGGAAAAAGTGATCGATCGTTGTCGCGACGCCGGCAACATCGTCCTGCAAGTCGTGCTCAAGTACGCCTGATCGCGGCATTCGCCCGAGCCATGCTATTCCTTCTGCTCGTCATCTTCGTCGTCTTCGTCTTCGAATACATCAACGGCTTCCATGACGCGGCCAATGCGATCGCGACGGTTGTTTCGACACGGGTGTTGACGCCGCGGCTCGCGGTGCTGCTGGCCGCATGTTTCAATCTGCTTGGTGCGCTCTCCGGCGAAGCTGTCGCAAAAACCGTCGGCGCCGGGCTGGTCGATACGGCTTACGTGACATCGTTGACGATTCTGGCCGCGATGCTCGGCGGAATTTTCTGGAATCTTTTCACGTGGTGGCTTGGATTGCCGACCAGCTCGAGTCACGCATTGATCGGAGGGCTGTGCGGTGCTGCGTTAGCGTCTGCGGGCGGGAAATGGAGCGTGATTAAATGGTCATTGACCAATGTAGATCCTCATACTGGAAGCACGGCTTGGGACGGCCTTCTCCCAAAAGTGATTCTGCCCATGATCAGCTCGCCGATCGCAGGCCTGGTTGGCGGTTACCTGATGATGATGCTGTTGTTCGTGATTGTTCGAAAATGGACTCCGTGGGCGGTCAACAAAACATTTGGGAAGCTGCAACTCTTGAGCGCCGGTTACATGGCATGGGGACATGGTTTCGCCGACGCGCAAAAGACAATGGGCGTCATCGCGCTGGCGACATTTGCCGCGACCAAGGCGGGAAAGCTGGAGCATCTGCCGGCGGTGTTTGGGTTCTTATATACACCGAAGTTTGAAGTTCACTTGTGGATCAAAGTCGCGTGCGCGGTGGTGATGGGTGCGGGAACCTGGGCCGGTGGTTGGCGCATCATTCGCACTTTGGGCCACAAGTTGATAACGATGCGACCCGTCCATGGCTTCGCCGCCGAAACAACCGGCGCGACGATCTTGCTGGTCGCTGGCAGGTTGGGAATGCCAGTTTCCACTACTCACGCGATCACGACTTCAATCATGGGAGTCGGAGCGGCGAAGCAGCCGGGTTCACTGGACAAAGAAGTGGCGGAACGAATTGTCTGGGCCTGGATCTTTACCATCCCCTGCGCCGGAGGTCTCGCCTATGTGCTTTTCCGAAGCCTCAATCTTTTTATCGCCTCGTAGCGCGCGCCGCGAATCGGCCACGGGCCTACACAACGCGCATCTCGACCTTGCTAAATGCTTCAAGCATTTCTCGCTCTGATGAAGGTTGCAGGATGTTACGCGCGGCAAAATCCTGGGCCCATCGATAGTTCGTGGCTCGAATGCGCTCCGCAGCCTTCGCGAGATCGTAGGCGGTACGCTGGAACTGAATGTTGGGTCCAAGCAGGAGCCAGTAGGCACCTGGTTCTCCAAATGGCATTCCGACACTACCAACATTCACTACCCGAACCTTTCCGATCGTTCGGTCAAACTGCATGTGGGTATGACCGCAGACGACTACAGGCACGTTGAGTCCTTCAAAAACTGGCAAGAGTCGCTCTTCAGGCGTCAAACGGGTAAAAATCTCGGTGTCGCTTCGCGGCGTCGCATGACAAAACAGCACCTCGCCTAACCCGCGAATCTCGAGGCGGCACGTCGATGGCCAGTTTGCTAACAATTGTTTGTGTTCGGGCCGCAGTTGCAGCGCCGACCAACGTACGACTTCTCGGAACTGTTCTGGAACCCTGCTTACCTCCATGCCTGCCATCTTTGCAAGCACAGCCACCTCGCCATCGCCTTGGATGAACTGCACTGGAATATCGAGGTCCAGCAAACACTCGATTGTTTCCCGCGGCATCGGACCCGGAACCACATCGCCCCCGACCACGACCTGGTCTACGTCCGCTCGGCGAATATCTTGAAGCACAGCCTCGAGCGCGGGAAGGTTCGCATGAATATCATAGATTGCAGCAACCGGCATAAGATCAGACGTCAGAGATCAGAAGTCAGAAATCCGCGTCTTCGTCTCGCGGAGGCTGCTGCCCGAAACTCCGCTGGGCTTCGGCAATGGTCATACGTGAATGTCGCCTAACGGGTTTGGGCCGAATTATTCGGCCTATCCAGCCTATAGCAACTGTAGCGGCGGAGGAGAACTATTTCTTGATCGCGACCCACTCGTTGCGCGCGCGGGAATCGGCCACGGCTTGGACGACGCGCATGTAACGCACGCCATCTTCAAAACTTGGATGCGGGCGAACGCGGCCTTTCGATTTCACGGCGGCGAGAAAATCTTCCTCCACCCGCCATTCGCTCTCCAGCTCCGGCGTTAGATCGATCACTCGCAGTGCTTTGTCGCCGACTTTGCCGGCTTGCACAATATCGGTGGTGAAATCATAGGTGAGCGTTCCCCGATCGCCGTAAATCTCAGCCCGATCCGACGACGCGTGCGCGTTCACCCCGCTGAATTCGAGAACGCCTTCCGCACCGTTTTCAAAACTGCACAGCACCGTAAGCAAATCGGGAATGATCACTTCGTACCCTTGACGCAACGGCTGCAGAACTTTCCAACGCGCAAAGACGCCGGTGATGTCGCCCAGCCAGCGGTTCAACACCTCAACATAAATTCCGAGCGTGAGCACGTTCAACCCGCTGATCTCGATCCGCTGCCGCCAATGCGCCGGTGCATCTGGATCGAGATATGCGCCGGTGAAGCTTTGCAACCGCACATGATGCGGCCGGCCGATGTAATTTTCCGCGAGCAGTTTTTTCACCAGCAGATCGGCGCGCATCCCGAACGGCGGCGGACAAAGCATCGTCACCAGTTCCGGATAACGTTTCGACGCCGCGAGCATTTCTTCCGCTTCCACCCGGTCCATTGCCATGCGCGCCTGACAAAAAACGTGTTTGCCCGCTTCGAGCGCCGAAACGGTCACCGCCGAATGCATATACGGCGGAGTGCCGATCCAGATAATGTCGAGCTCGGGAACCGCAAGCAGCTCCGCCCAATTTCGCATCGGCGTCGCTTGCGGAACATTTTCACGGCAAAATTTCTCCGAGCTTTCGTAAGTCGAATTCGAGACGGCAACGATCTCGATCTCCGGATGTTTTTTCAACGCCGGCAGATGCCGCGTGCGCACGATGCCGCCCGCCCCGATCATCCCGATGCGCAATTTGTGATTATTTTTTTGCGTCATACCTCAATGCCATTTTGGATCTTGCGCACACCGCCGCGCATTACGCGAGCTAAGTTTGACCAGAGGGGTGCATTTACCGTTCAAGATTCGCTTGACCTGCACAATGCGGCACGCCAGCTTACGCGACCTTTCCCCTTTTCCCGATGTCAAAGATTTGCATCATCACAGGATCCAGAGCGACGCGCGGCAGCGTCATTCATCGACGCGGCATGGCGAAGAAGAAGGGCGGTGTCGGCCGGCACGTGACCAAAAATGTGTCGCGTTTTTTTTCTCCCAACCTGCACGCGCATCGTGTCTGGGTATCGGAGTTGAAAAAATTTGTACGCGTCCGCGTGACTTCGCGCGGATTGAAGACAATCAACAAACACGGCGCCTACGCGGCGTTGAAAAAAGCCGGCGTCATCTAACGCATCACAGGCCAGGACAGATTTCGATTGGGTAGCCCACTGTCTACCCGCCGCCGATTTCCGCTTCTTCGGTAATGCGAGACTCCGTCGAACCGACTAATTCCTTTTCATCCGTTGCGGTCGCGATCGCTCCGTCGCCTGCGGTTGGCGAGGCGGCCGCCTCCACAGCTGGCTTCGCCTTCGCCTTGGTGCGCGGCAAATCGAGAGAGCCGTCGTTAAACTCGATCACGTACCCTTCGCCGACCAGCCAATGCAAATCGGAAGCAAGCGCCAACTTCGCGCGCTCCAGTTCTTCGCCGGAAAGATCGACAATCAACTTTTCAGCAAGTTCCTTCCGATTAATGCCCGGCCTGGCGCGCAATGCCTCGAGAATCGCACTGACCGCTGAGGAGACCGCCGCGCTCTCTTGGACCAAAGGACGCACGCGGATCGGGGAGACGAAGAGCATTCCGCGGCGATGCCGGAAGATATTCAATCCAGCTTCGCGGAATTTTCCCGTCAGCTCCTGCATCATCTTTGAAGGCGAGCGCGTTTCAAGCGTCCAGGCATCTTCGATCGCGCGGTGAAGCGCGCGATCCGGCAGACGCCGGCTTAGCACCCCGTCGATTGCAATTTCCTGGGCGGCCCGGATCAAACCTGGGAGATAATTTTGCCGGAAATGCCGTTCTGCTTCCACCGCGGACGCAAATGTCACCGGCGTTTCTTCACGCAGCGTCGTAAATGTCGTGACTTTACGAGCCTCCTCTTTCCATTGTTCGACCGCGGCCGGATCGTTCACAATCTCGATTTGCCGCTGGTAATCGGCGAAACTCATCCGGCGGCTGAAGCGCTGTTCGTACAAATTGCGCAATCGCCTTTGATAATCGTGATGATTCGTCGGACCAAAAAGCGTGCCGCTCAATTTGCATCGCGCGACGTTCGAGAAATTTCCTTTGATCGGATCGGACTGAGTGACGTCGATCTTGTAAAAATCTTCTTTCGCGAAGCGAAAAGCATTGCTCTCGAGAAATTGTTGGTCCGCCGAAATGGCTCCGCTCTCTCCAAGTTGATAGAGAGGCGATTCCGGTTTCGTGGTCAAACGAACGCCGTAGCGCTCCGGCTTTTCGAGGAAAAGCCGGGCCAGAGCGAAAAGTGAATATGCGACCGAACCCGATTTGATCTGCGCAGCAACATTTTCAACGGCCGGGCCGCGCGGCAAAAAGTGAACCGCAACTTGTGACGCGACGACGCCGAAAGGTTTATGTCGATCTTTTCCCTGTCGATCTTGCGCGCGGCGCGCGGGGAATCGTCGATCGCCCTCGCCCATCTTCTTGAGTGCGCGGGGCGGTTTCGCCTTGCGTGATGGCCGATCTCTTCCGCGCCGTGGATGCATTGAAGCGCGGTCAACCGGTCCACCCTCGTCTCCTTGGTAATGCGCGTAGTTCTTCTCTTCATTCACCCACGCGGGGAGCAGTTTGAGATCGAGCAAATCGACCGGTTCAATGGAAGAAGCGGGCACCGTTCTCTTCTACGCCAAGCCTGTCCGAAGTAAACTCGCCGCCGTGATATCGATCGTTTCGGGTCGTGACCCGAAATTGATTGACAAGCTGTCTAATTCATTTACTTCCAGATTCTGCTGGGACTGGTTTAAGCCTTTCTCGGCAACAAACCGAAAATTTTATGGCCGATAAATCAATCGAAGAGAAGGTCAAGGACATTATCGTCGAGCAACTTGGGGTTAATCC
>JBAQJG010000032.1:0-3363 GCA_049300145.1 Chthoniobacterales bacterium
CCTTTACATTGACCGGCGCATCATACTGATTTAGCCATGCGACTTTCTTCACCTATCCCGAAAAAACGAGCCCGGATCGAGATCATTCCGTTGATCGACATTATGTTCTTTCTTCTTGCCAGTTTCATGATGGTGAGCTTGAGCCAAACCCACATGAAGGGTATTCGCGTTAATCTGCCGGCTGCGGTTGCGCCTCCGCAAAACCAGCCGAAAGATTACGTTGCGATAAAGGTAGCCGAGGGTAATGCCGTTTACTTCGATAATCAGTTCGTCCCAGACGACCAGGTGCTGCCACGCCTTTACCAACTTCACGCGTCGAATCCGGACATCAAAATCTCAATCAGCGCATCAATGCTCGCGATGCACGGCGATGTAATTGCGATTCTCGATAGAGTGCGCAACGCGGGGATCAAGAAAGTAGGGTATCAGATCAGAGCGGCGGCCGCTCCGGGTGCGCCAGGGCCCGGCGCCCCACCGCCTCCGAAGCCTTAATCACTGCGCTGAGTTGCCGGTAATTCGGCACGAAACGCGCGAATCGCTCGAGCCCGGTGGCTGATTCGGTTTTTCAGTTCGATAGGCAATTCACCAAACGTTTTGTCGAAGCCGTTCGGCACGAAGATCGGATCGTAACCGAATCCAAGCGAACCGCGCGGAAGATCGACAATCAATCCTTCCACAACTCCTTCGAATTTGCCGAGTATCTCGCTTTCACGCGCGAGTGCAATTACGCACCGAAAACGCGCCGATCGCTGATCGAGTGGCGCATTTCTCCGCGCAAGCTCGCTAAGTAGTTTATCGATGTTCTCTTTGTCGCTGGCGGTTTCTCCGGCGTAACGCGCGGACAAAATCCCCGGCGCACCGCGCAGCGCATCGACCTCGAGACCAGAATCGTCCGCGACGACCAGCAGATGTCGATCTTGTACTCGTCGATGTTGCGAGGCCGCCACTGCTTTAAGGATCGCGTTCTCTTCAAATGTTCGACCGCTTTCTTTCGGAATTGCCATTTCGTCAAAAAAGCTGAGATCGTGCACATCGAAATCTTCGCCCAGCAACTCGCGAAACTCGCGCGTCTTATTTGCATTGCGGGTGGCCAGGAGCAGCGGTTGCATTGGAACAAACTCTAAACGTGCGAATTTCTTTTTCCTGATTTCCTGCTTTCCTGATTCGTTATTTTATGAGTTCAGAGCGCCGCAAACCTTACCCATTCGACCAGATCGAACCTAAATGGCAGGCGATCTGGGATGAACGCTGCGCATTTCACGCGCCGAATCCGGGCGAGACAAATTTCGATCCAGGCAAACCGAAATTTTACATCCTCGACATGTTTCCATATCCGAGCGGCGCGGGTTTGCATGTCGGACATCCGGAAGGTTACACCGCCACCGATATCATTGCGCGTTACAAGCGGATGCGCGGCTTCAACGTTCTCCATCCGATGGGCTGGGACGCATTCGGTCTCCCGGCCGAGCAATATGCGATCAAGAGCGGCCAACATCCCGCCATCACGACGCGCGAGAACGTGGCCAAATTCAAAGCGCAACTGAAGCGGATCGGTTTTTCTTACGATTGGCAGCGCGAGATCAACACCACCGATCCCGCCTATTACAAATGGACGCAGTGGATTTTTCTCCAGCTCTACAACTCGTGGTTCAATCCGAAGACGAACAAAGCGGAACCGATCTCGACGTATCGTGGCCATAATCCGGACAGCGTCCGTCTCGCTTACGTGGCCGACGTTCCGGTGAACTGGTGTCAGGAGCTGGGCACCGTTTTGGCCAACGAAGAAGTTGTCGATGGAAAAAGCGAGATCGGCGGTTTTCCGGTCGTGCGGCGGCCGATGCAGCAATGGATGCTGCGCATCACCGCCTACGCGGAGCGATTGCTGAACGAGCTCGACGGACTCGATTGGCCGGAGGGAATCAAATTACTTCAGCGCAATTGGATCGGCCGCAGCGAAGGCGCCGAGGTCGATTTCGAGATCGACCATCAGCAAAAGATCCGCGTGTTCACCACGCGGCCGGACACGCTTTACGGCGCTACTTACATGGTGCTCGCGCCCGAGCATTCACTGGTCGATGTCATCGTCAGCGAGGAGCAGTGGCCGCTCGTGCGCGAATATCGCGAGCGGACGGCGCGCAAGAGCGAGCTGGAGCGAACCGATCTCGCGAAAGAGAAGACCGGCGTGTTTACCGGCGCGTTTGCGATTAACCCGGTCAATCAAGAACGCATCCCGATTTGGATCGCGGATTATGTTCTGCTGGGTTACGGCACCGGCGCGATCATGGCCGTGCCCGCGCATGATGAGCGCGATCTGGAATTCGCGAGAAAATTTGATCTGCCGATTCGCGAAGTTGTCGAACCACCCGGTGGAGACGATCCAATTGGATTCACCGGCGATGGCATCGCAATTAATTCGCCAATCATCGGAGGTCTTCCGAGCGCGGAGGCGAAGAAAAAAATCACTTCGTGGCTGGAAGAGCGCAGTCTGGGTAGATCGACAATCAACTACAAACTACGCGACTGGCTCTTTTCGCGTCAGCGTTATTGGGGCGAGCCGTTCCCGATTGTCTGGGAAGACGGAAAACATCGCGCGCTTGAGGAAACCGAACTACCGGTCGTTCCGCCACCCCTGGATGATTACAAACCGACCGGCACTGGCGAACCGCCGCTGGCCAAAGCGAAGGTTTGGATCCGCTATTCGGATAAAGCGACGCGGGAAACAAACACGATGCCACAATGGGCGGGGTCGTGTTGGTACTATCTGCGCTTTTGCGATCCGCGGAACGAAAAGCGTTTCGTGGGCGAGGGACCGGAGCGGTATTGGATGGGAGGAAATGATGACGAAGCACGAATGACGAATGACGAAGGAATGAGGAAGCAGGAAGCACGAAACGCAGGCGAAAAAGTTCGTCATTCGTCATTCAAATCGACTCCGGGAGGAGTCGATTTGTACGTCGGTGGAACCGAGCACGCGGTGCTTCATCTGCTTTATGCGCGCTTCTGGCACAAGGTGCTGTTCGATCTTGGTTATTTGTCGAAACCGGAGCCGTTCCAGCGTTTGGTGAACCAGGGAATCATTCTCGGCGAAGACAACCAGAAGATGTCGAAGTCGCGCGGCAACATCGTCAATCCCGATGACGTAATCGACCAGTACGGCGCGGATGCCTTTCGTTGTTACGAGATGTTCATGGGGCCGCTGGAGCAAATGAAACCCTGGAGCATGCGCGGGGTCGAAGGCGTCGCCCGGTTCCTGGCGCGTGTCTGGCGCTTGATGATGACTGAAAATCAGGCGGGCGAATGGCAATTGTCGCCGGCACTGAAAGATGTCGATCTTACCAAAGCGCAGAACAAAATCCTTCACGC
>JBAQJG010000033.1:0-6911 GCA_049300145.1 Chthoniobacterales bacterium
GTCTTGGATCGCAAAGAAGAAGGTCATTTGCGTGCTGCTGAAGAAAATTGACTGTCTCGCCTCACGGATTCAGAGGTGCAGTGCCACCAGCGATCTGCTCATTTTTACTTTGCCGGGTAAAGCGACAAGCAACGTAAAAATGGCCACGCCCCTGTCTCCACCTTCCGTGAAAAAACAAGAAAAGCGAAAGCTGCGGGACGGAACGTGGCCGCCGTTCTTCTACGATGATGTCGCCGAAGGTGTCGAGCAGAATCTTTGGTAGCCCTCATTGGATTTAGTGGTGCAGTGCATCAGTGGTGACCGATACAATATACAACAATTCTCTCTCTCGCTTTCGAGAAGGCTTTCGCTTTTGTGATCGATCGTCTGCGGATGCTCGATCGAAGGTGCAGCTCTGCTGTAATCGAAATTCTTGCCATAGAGAAAAGTGTTTGGCTCGGCCGACTGAGAACGACAATATTCAACTCTTGTGATTTGGTCGCGCAAAGATTCTGCGCCGAACGCGCAGCCGAAACAGTTACCTTCGATCAAACGAATCTTAATTAAGATACATCGTGATCTCTTCGCGGTTGAAGCGAAAGCCCAGCACTCTGCCGATTATTCAGGGCCGTTGAGCGATTTCGAGAAGTTTGTCCTTGTTTTGGAGGATCGACGTTTCTTTTCACATTCCGGATTCGACTGGGTCGCGGCATTGCGCGAACTCACTAAAGCGCTCACGTTCCAGCGCGCTGGTGGAGCGAGCACAATCGACATGCAGTTCGTGCGGACTGCGACTGGATTCAAAGAGTTGACGGCCAAGCGCAAGCTTTATGAAGTCTTGTTGGCGTGGTTGATTCAGTTTCGTTACTCGAAGCTTGTAATCCTACGGTCTTATTTGGCGTGCGCGTTTTTCGGGTCTCACCTTTACGGAGCTGAGAAGGCAAGCCGCTCCATTTATCAAAAATTTCCGACAATGCTAGACCCGGCTCAGGCCGCTGAGCTAGCTTCTATGCTAGTCTATCCACGGCCACTACATCCTACGGATAAGTGGACGCGTAAAGTTCAACGCCGCGCTGCTTATGGTCGCGCTCGGATAAACCGGCTCGAACAGCGCCTTCAACAAAAACCACGTCGGAAATAACTGTAGAGTTTTCGGACTGAGCACAATCACTTCACCTTCGTAAGCTTTCGCTTGTTGCTTCTTTAATAATGCGATCAGGTCTTTGCTAAGATTGAAAATTGAACCGCTGATCGAGTTTAACCGATTTTCCAACTCTGCTATGGTGGCGCGGCTTACGCCAGAATGCCGTGTTTTTATCGCAGCGTCGACCTTCTCGCTCGCCTCGACGAATCCCGGCTGTATTCTGAACTGCAGGCGATCCGTATAGCCATAATCGGCATAAAGGCGCAGACCGACGCAGAGCGAGTTCAATCGGTCGTTCCAATTTACGACTGACTTTTGATAATCTCTCCGAATCTCTTCGAAAGAATTCGTCGCAGATAAATTTCTTACAACGCGTTGCGTTCTATACGTCCTCGCGTCGCCGAGCCGCTGAATCTCAGCGATTAGCTTGCGAAGTTCGTCTAGATTTTTTTCGGTTTCGGTGAGCTTGTGCTGCGCAAGCCAATTTCGTTGTTGCCAACGCTGAACCAACCAGTTCCCGAGCAGGACGCTTAACAAAAAAGAAACGACAGTTGTGATGAAGACTTTCAATTGCTCAAATAACAGTATTCTGAGTGCCAGTGTTAATGCAAGAGATGATCCAATCCCGGTTGAAAATTGCTTTCACTTTTGATGACGGGCCACACGTCCAGAATACGGTAGAGTTACTCAATGTCGCCGCTGAATATGGCGCGCGATGGACGTTTTTTGTCGTCGGAAATCGTATTAGTCGCCATGGGGCCATCGTGCAGCGACAGAGTGCCGAAGGGCACGAAATAGGGAATCACTCGTGGTCGCACCCGGATTTTCTAAGCCTTGACCCGGGTATGGCGCGGACGGAGGTCGAAAAGACGGAGATCGCTCTTGCAGAACTCGGAATTAGGCCACGTCTGTTTCGCCCCCCGTATGGTCGCATCAGCGATGATCAGCGCGGATGGATTACTCGCGAGCTTGGATATAAAATCGTGTTATGGACGATCGACTCGCTCGACTGGCAGAATCAGCCACCAAGCGGCGTTGTTAAACGCCTTCTGTCAAGAAATCGACCCGGCGAGGTCGTCTTATTTCATGATATTCACGGCGTAGCAATTCGGGGAATCCGTCGAATTGTTGAATCACTGCTGGCTGGCGGGTTCGAATTTGTAACTGTCTCCGAATTGCTTGACGACGGTTCGCAAATCCGATGATCGCACCACGTTCATCATTGCTGCCCCCCGGCCTCTCCGTCAGCAGAGCTGCGTGCTTGCTTCGATTGCCCGAGACCATTGGAACACCGGGTTGCAAGGTGCGCGGGTGCAAGATTGGCGCGAATATCGCCGCGCGAGAAGGCACTGAATCGCGATTTCGGGTTTGTTTATTAGGGCGGGCCTGAGCTTCCAGTCTCGACATCCGGGTATGACTTATCCAATCTGACAAAGCCATGAACACGAAAACATTGCTCGCGCTATTCACAGTTATCTGTGCTGCTTCGATTATTGCCCAAACTTCCAATTATACGGCTGTGGAAGCGGCAAAACACATCGGGGAAATGGCGACGGTAACTGACAGGGTTGATGGAGTTCACCAATCAGGCAAAGGCAACATTTTCCTTAACATGGGCGGCAAATATCCGAATCAAATGTTTACGGCTTTTATCCCGACCGCGAGTGCCGGGCAATTTCGGAACTTTCAACAATATGAAGGCCGAACAGTCACTGTATCTGGCAAAATCGCCCTATACCGTGGGAAACCAGAGATCGTCGTTACCGCGCCCTCACAGTTGACCATAAAATAGCTTTTATGAGTTCGCATTTCCTCGACTCTGGCCAAGGGTAAACACAAGCGCAAAAATCGCCTTGACTGTTTTCGCGGTGGGCCGTAAAAGCGATCATGCCCCCGAAAAGTAAGTTCCCATTCTTGGTCACGGTAACGGCGGCAAGTGCGGCGCTTCTTAGCAACACCACGCCGGCGCACGGAAAAATTCCGTCAACGCAGCCGTCAATTACTCAGCGCGTGACGTTGCCCGGGAATGCCGTGATCACACCAGCGGTTCCAAATCCGACAGCCTCAACCTTTCAGGATTCCCACGATTCCCACGTGTCCCACGAGTCACACTCTTCGCACGAATCCCACGCTTCTCACGATTCTCACTCGTCGCACGATTCACATACGTCGGGGTCGTAAAAAGGCAACGGGCGTGAATGGAGTTGCTCGTGATGGAGAGAACATGGTGCTCTCCGTTGATACGCGAATTTACAGTCTTGATGCCATTAAAAAGACGGCCTACAAATTCGCGGCGGTAACGTCAGTGGTTCTGGAACCCAATGCCGATGGAACGGTTGCCGTTCTCTTCAATTTCGATGGCGCTCATAGAAAGAGCGACCCTGATCGCGTTATTGCTGATTTTTGCAATGAACTGCTTGATCAGGACCTGCGGGAAACCATCAAGCGGGAAACTGCGCCGATTCGAAATCTCATCCTTGCGCATGCGTTCTCGCGTAGCTCTTTGATCGACACTAACGAGACGTAAATGGCTTCTATTTTTCACGAGGAAGCTTTTTACTTACCTTCTGATTCTAGTTATTCGCTTCTCCCATTTCGTTTTATCAGACTTGACGACAGTCGCTACGTAGCTGTTAATGAAGTCGGCGAATGGGTTGTAGCGCCTCGTGACGAATTGGAACTGCTGGTTCGAAAACGTCTTCCTCGCCATACCGCTCGATACGACGTTTATAAAGCTTCGCATTTTTTCGAAGATAAGGACTCAGACGTTGCAGTTGATTTGCTAACTCTGAAAGTTCGGTCAAAGCAAGATCGCTTTGCGCGCTTTACCAGTCTCCACATGTTCGTTGTTACGCTCCGATGTAATCATTCATGCCAATACTGTCAGGTTTCTCGTCAGAGTGAAGACCGTTTAGCCTATGACATGACCGTTCCAATGGCCGACAAGGCTCTTGATTTTACGTTTAGGAGTCCATCGCGATACATCAAGATTGAGTTTCAAGGCGGTGAGCCGCTTCTGAATTTCGACCTTATTAAATACATTGTGTTAGAGGCAACGAAACGAAACATTCACGAGAAAAGAGAATTAGCATTTGTCATCGCGACGAACCTATCATTGCTGACAAACGAAATTCTAAATTTCTGCCGAGAGCATAACATTCTAATCTCCACGTCTCTGGATGGGCCGGAGCACCTACACAATGCGAATCGGCCAAAGCCCGGAAACGACAGTTATCAAGCTACCGTTAATGGAATCAAAAGGGCACGGGAGGCTTTAGGATTTGATCGAGTTAGTGCCTTGATGACCACGACGAAGGCTAGTCTCGAATGTATCAAAGAAATTATCGATGAATATATCAGCCACGGTTTCAGAGGCATGTTTTTACGGAATATCGGTCCCTATGGATTTGCGATCAAAACAAGATATTTCGATGCCTACGACGCCGATAAGTGGCTGGACTTTTACTATGAAGGGCTTGACTACATCTTGCGGCTAAACAAGCAAGGCGTTGCTTTTACAGAGTTTTTTGCCGCCACGATTCTTCAAAAAATGCTGACACCGTATGAGAGCGGATTTGTCAACCTGCGATCCCCTGCTGGCATAGGTATTGCCGCCGTTATCTTTAATTACAACGGCGAAGTGTATCCTTCTGATGAAGGCAGAATGAAAGCTGAAATGGGAGACAAAGTCTTCTGCATGGGCAACCTGATGACGAATACATACGAAGAGATGATGTTGTCTCCGGCGCTGTTGACCCCACTGGAAGACTCGTTGGCCGATTCCGTGCCGATGTGTGAGGAATGCGCCTTTCTCCCATATTGCGGGTCCGACCCGGATTACCACTATGCTACACAGCAGGATTTTGTCGGTCACAAGGCTCTTAGCGGCTTCTGTAGAAAGAATATGGGGGTATTCCGTTACCTGATTCAAAAAATGGAAGACAACCCCGAAGAGCGCCGGATATTGGAAAACTGGGTGCATTGGTGAGGCGGTTATGCTCAAGCTGTCTTCTACTTGCCTTACTTCAATCGGAGCAGTTCGAGAAAGCGGGACGATTCTACGACGAATCTCGGAAAATCGGAATTATCCAGAAGTTTGTCGGAAACGCGAATACTTCCTAGTTCGGCAGCAACTCGATGATGTTCCGCTAGGCTTCGCAGGTTACCTCTTTTTTGAAAAGCCGACAGCCGACGTTCCGCCAGTGTCGTATCTTCTAGAGCCAAGTCTGTCATATCTTCAAAACGAGGATATCGTCAAAATCAATCCCGAACGTCGAACGCTGCGGACTGTTTACCGAAGAAACGCCCGACACAATTCAGTTCTGGTGACTGAACGTTGCAATAATTACTGTTTGATGTGTTCTCAGCCGCCCAGAGACATCGACGATGCATATCTAGTGGATGAAATTATCCAAGCTATCCCGCTGATGTCGCGGGACACTCGCTCAATAGGCATCACTGGTGGTGAGCCGACCTTATTGGGCAACCGACTGGCTGATTTGCTGAGGGCGTTGGGCAGCTACCTTCCCGCAACGTCTATCAATGTGCTATCAAACGGACGCCGTTTTAAAGATTTTGAATATGCGAAAACTATCGCCGATGCGCGCCATCCCGATTTGATGGTTTGCATACCAGTCTATTCACATATTTCGTCGAGGCACGATTACGTCGTTCAGGCAGATGGTGCCTTTGATGATACCATTCGAGGAATCATCAATTTGAAAGCAGCAGGCTTGAAAGTTGAGATCAGGGTCGTGCTGCACAAGCTCACCTACGAGCACCTACCGCAGCTCGCACGCTTTATTCGAAGGAACCTAACCTTTTGCGACCACGTTGCTTTAATGGGGCTAGAAATGACGGGTTTTACTCGCGGCAATCTTGAAAAGCTCTGGATTGATCCGAAGGATTACCAACCACAGCTTAAAGAGGCCGTCACCATCCTCGATCTGGCGAGAATTAGGGTTTCGATATACAACCATCAATTGTGCATTTTGGACGAATCGTTGCATCGATTTAGTCGAAAGAGTATTTCGGATTGGAAAAATGAGTTCATGCCGGAATGCGACGGCTGTATGCGGAAAAGAGAATGTGGCGGCTTTTTCAGTTCGGCAAAACTCCGATATAGCTCCCACATCGTTCCGTTTCGTGACTGATGGATATTTGCCAGCAGCGTCGCCCAAAAGCCCTTTACCCGTGCAGAAAAATGGCAGTGAATCAGGGCAGCCTCACATCCATAAGCCTGTTGTTTAATGCTTCGCGACGGCCCGCTAGCCTCGCGCCACTGTATGAATGGACTGAAATCAGGAGCGCAAAGTTACCGGGAATCAAGATCGCAGGGTTCCAGTAATTCCCGTGCCACTGCGCGCGGGCTATAGCGCTTTAGGCTTGCCGTCAGAATTATTGCTGTTACCCTACTCGGCGCAGACGCAGTCGGAAAATTGAGAGGAGACTAATATGGTTGGCCGAATCATCGCGTTTCTCTACGGACTAATTTGTTACCTCATCTTTCTGGTGTCATTCTTGTATGCAATCGGTTTCGTCGGTAACGTTATCGTCCCAAAATCGATTGATTCGGGGCCAGCAACGCCGCTCGCGAAAGCGCTCGTTATCAACGCTGTTTTGCTGAGTCTGTTCGCTGTTCAGCACAGCGTGATGGCTCGCCAATGGTTCAAACGCGCCTGGACGAAAATCGTCCCCAAGCCGATTGAGCGCAGCACTTACGTGTTATTGTCCAGTCTAATTTTGTTGCTGCTCTTTTGGAAATGGCACCCGATGAAAGGGATCGTTT
>JBAQJG010000034.1:0-6389 GCA_049300145.1 Chthoniobacterales bacterium
CCTGCGAAGTGCTCGGGCGAATCCGGCTGCGCATCGCCGAGATCCAGGATTTGAATCGCACCTCTGTTAAAGGCCAGTCCGGTTCGGACCTCGATTTTCTTTGGGTGACGGATTTCCCGCTGCTGCAATGGAGCGCGGAAGAAAATAAATGGAACGCCGTGCATCATCCGTTCACCCGGCCTAAAGCCGAGGATATGTCGTTGCTTGGAGCCGCGACGCCCTCGTCGCGGCGCGAGGGCGCGCCGTCTCCAAATCCTCGCCTCGGCGAAATCCGCGCGGACGCATACGACGTCGTTTTAAATGGCGTCGAAATCGGCGGCGGCAGCATGCGAATCTTTGAGTCGGAGTTGCAGGAACAACTGTTCGAGGTGCTCGGCGTGAGCGCCGAGAATCGACAATCGCTCTTCGGCCATTTGCTGCGCGCATTGCGCCTCGGCGCACCGCCGCATGGTGGAATCGCGCTCGGCCTTGACCGCTTGGTCATGCTCGTCTGCGGCGAGCAATCGATCCGCGAGGTGATGGCGTTCCCGAAAAACAACCGCGGCATGGACCTGATGACGCAATCGCCGGCCGGAGTCGATCCAGGTCAATTGCGCGAATTATCGATCAAGCTGACGGGGGAAAAGAAATGAGGGAGGACGGATTATACCGGTGTAAAATCTCCAGCGCGGGCTGGTCACTCAATAACCCAGGGCCTTTTTTCGCTCGAGGGCGGTGGGCAGGGGATCCTTGCGGGTTGTGATCGCCTCCTTCCCCGAGTCCTTCAGTTGGTGGGCCTGACTCGCGTTGAACTCGACGTCTTTCGTAAATTCCGGTGGAAGGTCCTGCTCCTCGTAAATGGCGTGCACCGGGCATACGTCCACACATGCCATGCAATCAATGCAATCCTCCGGGTGAATGATCACCTGGTTGTCCAGTTCGTAGAAACAGGCTACCGGGCACACCTCCACACAGTCGGTGAACTTGCATCCGCTGCATTTATCGGTCACGATGTGTGGCATGGGATTGGGTGGTTGACGGTTGGGTGAAAAGACCGCTGTTGACGCCTCAAGTAATTCAGTGATACCCCGCCGGTCAACCCCTGTTTCAATATCGCCGCTAAGCCACACCGGGGTGATGCTCGCGTGCAGTCCGGAACAAAACCGCCACAAAAAACGTGACGATTGTTCCGAAACAAATCCACCACGGAAATTCCATCACAGGCAACCAACTCGGTTGTTCGTAAAATTTCGTGCCGAAGATGCCGGCGATGTTGTTGGGCAAGCCGCTTAGGATCGCCACCACGAGGAAACCGATAATCATGGCGATGATATTGCCGCGATTGTTCCCGCGCGCTTTCGTGAGCATTCCCACAAAAAAGACACCGAGCAATGAGCCGTAGGTGTAGCCGAAAATGCTGAGCACGATTGGGATGATCCGGACGTTGGGATGCACGATGACGAGATAGGCCGTGCTCGAGGCTACGATGATCATGAGAACAGAAAACCAGACGGTGGCCCACCGCACGGCGCGCAAGCTTTGCGCGTCGGTCGCTGCAGGGTTGATGTAAGGCTGGTACCAATCGCGTGTGAAACTGGTGGCGAGCGCATTCAAGGCCGTGCTGAGTGATCCCATGGCGGTGGCGAAGATTCCGGCTAGAAGCAATCCGCGAATGCCTACTGGCATCTGGTAGAGAATGAAGTGGCAAAAGGTTTCGTTCGGGCTTTTGGGCAGCGTCGGGTCGGGATGGACTTGATAGTAAACCCAGAGCAGCAACCCGATGCTGAGAAACGTAAACGCGAGCGGGATGTCGGCGAGCCCCGAGAGAATGAGGGAGCGTCGGCTTCGACGGATATCCTTCGCGGTTAACATGCGCTGCACCATGTCTTGATCGGTGCCGTGGGTGCCCATGGTGATGAACACGGCCCCGATCAAACCGGCAAAGATCGTGTACTCCGTCTCGAACATGCCTTTCCATTTGTCCCAGCCACTCTTGGCGGGATCGAGACCGGTGGCGATGAGATCCGAAACATGGAAATCACCATGGCGTTGTACGATTTCTTGCCAGCCTCGGGGAATCGAAAAGTAAAGCAAACCAAGCGCGATTAACGCGCTCCCAATCATGATCGAGGCTTGAATCAAATCGGTCCAAATGACGGCCTTGATCCCGCCGAACGTGGTGTAAATCGCTGTGAGAATGACGATGGCAACGGTGGCACCGAGGTAAATCCAGAGAGTTTGCGTTTGGTTCGGTCGCGCGCCGCTGATCATTTCGTAAGCCAGCACGAGCGCGATGGCCGCGGCATATAACCGCGTCCCGGAAGCGAGCAGACGCGTGATCATGAAAACGGTGGACGCCGCATTCTTACTCGCGACTCCGAAGCGCGCGGTCAGGTACTCGTAGATCGAGAAGACTTTGTAGTCGTAATACGGTTTGATGAAAATGTAGCTGACGAGAACGCGTCCAATGATCGTGCCGAACGCGAGCTGTAAGTAGGTGTAGTCGCGGTGGCGGAAGCCCTCCCCGGGCGTTCCGAAAAATGTGCCGGCGCTTGTTTCAGCCGCCACGAGTGAAGCGAGCACCGCCCACCATGGAATGCGCCGCCCGCCGAGGGCGAAGTCCTCCAGATTATCCTCCTTCCGGCCCATGCGGAGGCCGATCGAAACGATGATGACAAAATAAAGGAGCAGAACCGTGCTATCGATCGCGAGCCGGCCATCCATGTCGATCTTAGGTGACAGAGAATCGCCCAAGCGCAAAGAGCTTTTTGTTTGCCACAGATGATGGAAAATGACGAAGCACTGACGAAGCCAGAATGACGAAAAGATTTCGCGCCAGCGCAACGCGCTTTTCACGGTTGGACGTTGGACGTTGAGTGTTGGACGTTGGACGTTTGCTTGTGCAGCTCACAGAAATTCCCGCACCCGATTTCGATCTGGCGATGACGCTGGATTCCGGCCAGGTGTTTCATTGGGAAAAGATGGACCACGGATTTTGCGGCACGATTGGAGATCGGCCGGTATATGCGGAACAGCGCGGCGATTCGTTGCGGGTAACAAAAGGATGCGCGGACTTGATCTGCAATTATTTTGCGCTCGATCATCCACTAGCGAAAATCTGCGCTTCGTTTCCAAACGATGGGTTGATGCAGACGGCGCGCACTTATTGTCGTGGCCTGCGAATTATTCGGCAACCGCGCTGGGAATGTCTCGCCACTTTCATCTGCTCGTCCATGAAACAGGTCGCGCATATTCGGCAAATCTCGCACGCCTTGCGGCGGCGCTTTGGGGAACAACGCAAGATCGACAAGGACGAGTTGTACTCATTTCCTTCCGCGGAACGAATTGCCGGTAAATCGGAGAAGGATTTGCGCGAATGCGCGCTTGGGTATCGCGCGAAAAACTTGCTGGCGACAGCGGAGCTTGTTAGGTCGGGTGAAGCGAATCTCGAAGCATGGGTCGCGCTTTCCGATGCCGATCTTCGGGCAAAGCTGTGCGCTTTGCCCGGCGTGGGCGCGAAGGTTGCTAATTGTGTGATGCTTTTTGCCTACGAACGCCTGCGCGCCTTCCCGATCGATGTCTGGATCGAGCGCGTATTGAGAGGAAAATATTTCCCGCGGGCGCGAAAATTAACTGGACGACGCTTGCGCGCGTTTTCTGAAACCTATTTCGGAGAACATGGCGGCTACGCGCAGCAGTATCTCTTTCATCATGCCCGGCGTACGAATCGGCCGGAACGTAAACGCGGGCGCAATTTGTCAGCGCCGCGCCCGTGAGATAATGTTGGCTCGCTCGGAATCTGAAAACTTCGCCCTGACTTCCTTGCTCATCATTTATAAAGCGTTCTCATGACGACGGCCGAGACCATGTTCGCCCAGCCGGGCGACGGAATGATGGATCGAAAGCAGGAGACTCGAAAGGTTTTGTGGGCGTTCCTGGCAGCGCTCTTTATTCATCTGATCGTCGCCTATTCCCTCGCGAGTTGGGGCGGCATGTTTTCACCGGCTCTTCCGGTCTCGGAAAAGCCGGTCGAACTGACGATTGTCAACCTCTCCACACCGCCGCCGATCGCCCCGAAGAATTCCGCGTTTATGGAAACAGACGAGTCGAAACAATCGGCCGAGCCACCGAAAGAAAAAACGTTTGAATCGAACGCCAATTCGATCGCGGCGAGCCAGCTTCCCGCCACGGGCGGTATCCCGTTGCCATCGCAGGAGGGCAAAGATCGTCCTGCTGCTGTTGATTTGGAAACACATCAGTACTCGCTGGCAAATGAAGGGGCACAGCCGCGGCCAAGCGCGGCGCCACAGGAAACCCCCAAGCCGTCAGAAACGCCGCAGCCGACACCAATTTCCGAAGCGGACCAATTTGCGATGTTAAGGGCAACACCGACTCCCGCAGTTCGGCCGTCTGCGGTTCGCACGCCAGAACAACCGAGGTCCTCCTACCGCGCGCAAAAAGAACAGACGCGCTTGTCCGGATCAATCACGAATCGCGGCGCCTCCTCGGTGAACGCGCTCGGCACACCCTTGGGTCGATACCAAAAAATTCTTTACGATTCTATCGGTTCGCGTTGGTACTACTATGTCGGCAAGCAAGGGGATTTGGTCAGCATCGGCACGCTGCGTCTGGTCTTTTCGGTTGACCGAAGCGGTCGCGTGAAGAATCTCAAGATCGTCGAAAATACCTCCAACGAATCTTTCGCAAACGTATGCCTGCAATCTGTCCTCGAAATGCAGTTGCCACCGATTCCAGAAGATGTGGCGAGCTCGCTCCCGCCTGAGGGTTTGGACGAAGAAATGTCGTTTACGATGTACGCCAACTAATGAGCGCCGTTACCATAATCGCCGAGGCGCCGGGAACGGTGCAGACAATCATGAGCTTTTTCATCAAGGGCGGGCTTTTTATGTGGCCTCTGCTTGCCTGCTCGATCGTCGCCGTAACGACAATCATTTTGCGCGGCATCGCCTTGCGGGAAAAAAATGTGATGCCGCTCGTGATCCAAAGCGAGATCGAACGCCTCGCGCCCGGCGCGAGCCCGGAGCGCCTGATGCGGGTCGTGAGCCACGACCAGACCTCGCTGGCCCGGATCACGCGCGTTGCCCTCCAGCACTTGCGCGGGCCGCGCTCGGAGAACGTGGAGGTGGTCGAAACACGGGCGCGTCACGAAATGGTGCGGCTGGAGAAAGGTCTCATCGTTCTCGAGGTGATCGTGGGCATCGCGCCGCTGCTCGGCTTGATCGGCGCAGTCTCCGGCCTGGTGCATGTTTTTTCACATCTTGGCCTGAGTTCGGGTGCAGCGGATACGCGTCAGATTGCGCTTGGCATTGCCGAAGCGCTCAATGCCACCGTCTTCGGCCTTTCGATCGCGGTGCCGACTTTGATCGCCTTTAGTTATTTCTCGAAGAAGGTGGAAGTGATGTCGGTGGAAATGGAAACGCTGGTCGTCGAGTTGATCAGCAAATGCTACTATGGGCGCTCTTCCCGCGAAGTGATGCCGGCAAAATCTTCGCCTCCGCCGCCAATGCCGGCGCCGACGCCGGTCGTGTGAAACACGCGGCCCATCTCACGCCATGAACTTCATCGTCCGCAAACGCAGGGCGCCCAACATCATTATCGTTTCCCTGGTCGATATTCTCATCATCCTGCTGATCTTTTTTGTCGTTTCGACGACATTTAAAAAAGATCAGCCGGAAGTGCAGATTAATCTTCCGGAATCAAAAACGGCAACGAGCGCTCCGGCCGAACTCGAGCATGCGATGGTGAGTGTCGATCAAAACGACGAGATCAAACTGGATGGGCGGACCCTCGGTGTGGATGAACTGGAGGCGGCGGTGCGCAATTTACCTCCCACGCGCAAATCTTCACTCGTGTTGCAAGCTGACAAAAAAGCGTCGTTTGGCGCCATCGTGAAGGTGATGGATGCGTTGAAGCTCGCCGGCGTGAGAAACTTGCCAGCGTTCACGCGTCAGGAAAAATGAAATTGCCGATCTTGCAGTACGGCGACCCGATGCTGCGCGCGAAAGGCAAAGGGATCGACCAGATCGACGATCGCATTCGCGAGCTGGTCGCTAACATGCTGGAGACGATGGAGGCGGCGAACGGCGTGGGGCTGGCCGCACAACAGGTGGGCGAAGCGCTCCAGCTCACCGTCCTCGACATTTCGCGTGTGGAAGATCGACCAAGCACGATGACGTTGAACGGTCTGGAGGTCGACCCACAGACAGCGATGCCGCTCGTCTTGATCAATCCCGAGATCGAGTTGGCCGACGAAACCGAGATGGGCACGGAAGGTTGCCTGAGTTTTCCGGAAATCACCGGTGAAATCGAGCGCGCAAAATCAGTCATTGCGCGCGGCCAAACGTTGGAAGGCGGCAAGATCAACATCGAAGCGACCGGGCTGCTGGCGC
>JBAQJG010000035.1:0-1999 GCA_049300145.1 Chthoniobacterales bacterium
CGACGCCGGCCGTCGCGCTGATGCATGCAATTGCGCAGACCACTGTTAGTGTCGGGTAGTTCGAAAAATTGATCGGTGCGGCGAACGCCTCGGACGAAACGTTGGCCACCCGCAGCGTTGCGAAACCCAGCGCCAATGTGCTCGCGATACTTAAAGTTCCGGCGAGTAGCGCCCATCCCCAAGCGCGCCCGGGTAAAGAATTTCCCCGCAAATCGCGCCGACGCGATTCTGCCGTTGAACGCGGCCAGCCGTTTCCTTGCAAATACCACCAGAACAAACAAAGCCAAACGAGGGTAACGGGAAGCATCCACGGTACGCGCGGCGTCGTTCGAAGGTTCGCAATAATCGCCAGCGGTGGCAGAATCCCGCCGGCACTAACAACCAGCTCGCCGAGAATGATCGCACGCACAATGACCGGCAACCGGTTCCAGAACTGCTTCAACATCGTTTTTGAGTGTTAGACGGCCGTCGCTTGCGCAAATATCAGCTGTCTATTTTGCGCTTTTCTTGCCCGAAGAGATCTCCCACCGTGCGTTGTTCCGTCGGAGGTTCGAGTGCGTTAACAAATTTCCGGAACCGCTCGGAGAAAACTTCAGGACGAAGGTTCCAATAATGGACGATTCCGGGAGCAAAAACGTAATGTCGAAGGAGTCCGTGCCAGCCGTCCCAGAGCTGCCTGTCCATTAGCCCATAAACATAATGAAAGTGAATTGTCTCGAACGCTTTCAAGAATTGGTAAGTTGCATGAAAGAAGCGCGCCCGATCTTCGGCCGAAAGTGCGCTGAGATCTTCCAGACCTACTCGCCAGATCCGTTCCAGCTCGGCGTTCTCCATGAAAGGTTTGGTCACATCACGCAGGGCCGTGGCCGCGGCGTCTTGCGTGGCGAGCTTGGCCACGCGCGTGCTCCGATGCACTTGTATGCCGAGATATAACACGGACAAAACGACAGCGACCGAGCTGACCAATTGCGAGATCGCGTTAACCGCTTCCCAGTTCATCCCTGTGTTATACCACAGGCGAACGGCCGGTTGCTACTTCGGTTCGTCGGCGACTCTGAGCACAATCTTTCCGCGCGTGTGATGTGTCGCGGCTTGCTCTTGCGCCTTCACTGCATCGGTAAGCGGCAGCACCTGAGAGACGATCGGCTTGATCTTTTTCTCTTCGATTAATTTCGTGATCTCCGCGAGCTCGCTCGCGTTGGGCTTGACCGAGATCGCCGCTCCGCGGATCCCGTGTTTGTCGAGTTCCGCTTGATCGGGCTGCGCGACCAGCGTTGTGATGATTCCGCCCTTCCGAACTACGCCGTAAGAACGCGCGAGCGTGTCCTTCCCAACCGAGTCGAGCACCACATCGACATCTTTGGCGACATCTTCGAATTTTGTTTTCGTGTAGTCGACTGTCACATCTGCGCCGAGCTGCTTGAGCAACTCCTGGTTTGCGGTTGATGCCGTCGCGATCACTTTCGCGCCGCGCGCTTTTGCGATCTGGATTGCCATACTGCCCACGCCGCCTGAGCCGCCGTGAATAAGAACAGTCTGACCCGCGCTCAACTTCGCAGTGTCGATGAGCGCCTGCCACGCCGTCAATGCAGCGAGGGGCACAGCGGCAGCCTCAATATAATTGAGCGACTTCGGCTTCGCTGTCGCCTCCCCTTCCGTCGCCACTGCATACTCTGCGTAACCGCGGCCCCAAAGAACGTACGCGTAAATCGAGTCGCCGGCTTTCAGCTTCGTGATCTTCGCTCCCGTTTTCTCAATAATTCCGGCGATACCGTATCCGGGAATCAGCGGCAGCGTCGTTCCAAAGAATTTCACGTACTTCCCCGATCGAATGAGCGCGTCCACTGGGTTTACGCCCGCTGCGATCACTCGCACAAGAGCTTCATTATCCTTCGGCTCCGGCCGCGGCGCGTCCTCGTATTTTAAAACCTCCGGGCCGCCGTATTCATGAACGACGATTGCTTTCATTGTCGATGTTGTTGATTGAGCACCACGCGCG
>JBAQJG010000036.1:0-3955 GCA_049300145.1 Chthoniobacterales bacterium
ACAGGACATTAATGGCACGGCGGCTAGCGTGGCGTACGATTCGCTCGGTCGCCTCGGCACTACAACGAATATACTCGGACAGTTCACGCGCAGTTACGACAGCGTAACGCCGCGCTTGATGACGCTAAATTATCCAAACGGGCAGACGTCCAACTATACTTATTTCCCGGACAATTCGCATGATCGGCGGCTGCAATTCCTGCAGCATTTGACGAGCGGCAGTGTGAACCTCTCGAGTCACGCTTACACTTACGATCCAGAAGGTCAGATTCAAACCTGGACTAAGACACTCGGTGCGCAGCAGAGTACTCTTCTGACATTCAGTTACGACAATGCCCAGCAGTTGACCGGCGTATCTTATCTGCCGCAACAAAACCTGCGCGACGAGTACGACTATGACAACGCAGGAAATAGGCTCACCGATTTGTTTTTCGCAACTCATCTCCATGGGGGAAACACTTATACCGCCAACAATTTGAACCAGCTGGACAGCGTCGTAAGGGACCCAGGCAACGCTCCGGCAACCGGGCCGTTCCCCCTGACATACGACGCCAACGGCAACTTGACTAATGACGGCGCGAACCAGACCTTTGAATGGGATGCGGCCAACCGGCTGATCGCGATCTATTATGCAGATACGGGGAATCGCACGGAATTTGCTTATGATGGACTGGGGCGGCGCGTGAGAATTACCGAAGAAGGGCAAGGATTGACAGCGGTGGTGCAACCGGCCACGAGCAACTACACCGCGTTTACTGCGGAGCCGTTTCTGCTTGCAGCGGGGACATACACCCTTAAGTTTGAAGGGCTCGACCCGAACGGAGGGGACAACACGGCTTTTGTCGATGCGGTGACGCTCAACAACACGTTGGTGGCCAACGGCAGCTTTGAGAGTCCCACCACCGGCAATTACGTTTATGATCGACCCGATAGCACCTGGTCGTATCAGGGCGATGCTGGTCTTGTGCACAACGGGAGCGGCTTTGGCAATGTGAATGCCCCGGATGGGGTGCAAGCGGCTTTTGTGCAGGAAAACGGCGTTGTCTGGCAGACCTTCACGACCGCTGGAGGAACGTACACGCTCAGCTTCCAGGCGGCGCAGCGCGGCAATTTCAATCCGACTTTTCAACAGGTGCGAGTGACAGTGCAGCAATATCAGTATAATCCGGTGGTAAAGACCTTTGTCTGGTGCGGCAACACGATCTGTGAACAGCGGGACAGTACAGGATCGACAGTGACCAAGCGCTTCTTTGCCGAAGGCGAGCAGATCGGTGGAAGCGCCTACTTCTACACGCGCGATCACCTAGGCAGTATTCGTGAAGTGACCGACGCAAGTGGCGCGTTGCAGGGGCAGTACGATTACGGCGCGTGGGGTAATTCAGTGGTCGTGAGCGGCAAGATAAATGTCGATTTCGGTTACACCGGCCACTACTTCCATCAACCAAGCGGCCTCAATCTAGCATTGTACCGTGCTTATAGTCCTACATTAGCCAGATGGATCAGCCGTGATCCGATTGCTGAGGCAGGTGGGGTTAATCTATATGCATACGTCACAAACGATCCAATTCGACTGACAGATCCGCTCGGAACCGATACGTACTGGCACGATGTACAGGATACCATGGCTGGTTTTATCAGCGGTTTTATTCCGGGACTGCCGTTTGACACCTCAAATGATGCGATGCGCTACGGACGCGAAATTGGCATAGGTACTGGTGTCATAGTTTGGACGGACGCGATTATGGTGGGAGCCAATACGCGGGCTAGCACGGTTTTGACAGCCCTCCTCGCCGCTGAAGAAGCGGACGAGCTGGGAATCTTGGGTAGATCGGTTGAAGACATAGACGCTATGATGAAAAGTAGGGGATGCAGACCAGAACAGTCTCGGCTAGGGGGTGGGATACGCTACCCGCATCCGACCAACCGCGGCGAGCAAGTTCGTGTTCAACCGGGGAATCCCGCGGATCCGAATCCGATTAAACAAGGACCTTACGCCCGAATCTCAAAAGGGGGAACCGTCTCACCCCCGATTCCGTTAAAAGGCAATCCAAGCTTAGACCAATGATATCACAACGTGCGCTCGAAAAGGAAATCCTTGAACTATGCTCAGAGGACGATTTCGGTTCTTGGGAGCTTTGGTGGAAAATTCACGGTGACCATCACAGGGAAGACGAGGAACAGTTGAAAAGATGGTTTGTCAATGCCGTCGCGGCTCTGGTCAATTGTGGGACGGTTATCGCAAAAAAAAGGCTGCCGACCGGTGACATGATGTCTACAACATTCCAACTCGATAAACTTAATCGGGATCTTGCCGCCGCGGACGATCCTGACCCCGATCGCAATTATTGGTTTGGAATTGGTGAAAGGGAGAGCAAATGAAAAAATTGGACCGATAGCGCGACAGCTGTTTGAGTTCGTCGGACTTTCGCGTCGGGTGTCACCGCCTCTGGCCAAAGGAGCTGTCCTGATCCCAAGCTTGATTAGTTGAAACTGAGGTCTAGCTCCGATGACCAGTTCACTCGACGATTAACAAGGGCGTTCAAAAAGGGGGGTGAAACCGTCCCCAGGCAAAACTTTGGATTATTTGGCGTTCATAAAATATTCGTTTAATGAATAAGCGTCTTGACGCGTCTTTGTATGGACGGGGGCAGCGATCTGGCCTTCATGGACCTACCGCTCCTCTAAGAACTCAATACTTTGATTTACCGAAGGGCCCGTGGTGTTTCGGGGCCGCGCAGCAACTCAGTAGGGTAGTTTATCCACCTTTCCGTTCAGTGTTTTCCCGATGACTTGAAGTCGGCCATTAAGGTGTGAAGCGGTCACCGTCACCGCATCTTGCATGATTTTCTTAAACTGAGGATAGAGCGGCGCCGCTTTGAGAATCGTCTCGCGGCGCATGACCGTCAGAAGGGATCAACATCTCGGTACCTGCTACCTGCACGGGTCGCTCTTTACACCGACGCGATTGAATGTTTCCCCGGTGTACTCCGACACGAAGTCCATGGCGTCACGCCGTGTCTTGCCCGCTAATCCGGCACGGAGGCATACCACGTCGACCCATGCAAGCATCTTGTGAACATTGTCAGCCAATGGGGCGCCTATGACACTGATCTCGTTTTTAGCTAGATCGCCAATCCCTGGCTCATCTTCGCGAACACCATGCAGGAATTCATCACCGACATAATAAAGCTTTTCAGAGTAACTGATGTTGGCGCGGGCTTTGCAGTGGGCAAATTGGCGAGAATAGAACTGACCGTTGGAGTGATATTTGGAATTGTGATTCATTCCCCCCGGGCAAAGCACAAATAGCCGATTCGGTATCTCTGATGCCGCGGGATCCAATTTCGTTGGATCACCTAGATGCGCCATTGCCTGATCAGCGCTCTGATATTCATCAACAAGCGAACTCAAATACACTTCGCCAAGGGTGCTTTTGCCGAATATGTCAGCGAGTAATGCCCGCTCCTCCGCAGCCGGATGATCAAGGATTTGCTCTAGTTCATTGAGCTTGGTTGCCTTGCTGAGACGGTTGGCATCGGGATCGTTTGTCCGAAAGAACAGGAAATTACTGCAAACCCAATGCGGCACGCCAAAAACGGTGCCGTTTAGCGTCGCAGCATTCGAGGCAACAGGTAGGAAAGTGGCGTCTGGTTTCAGGACACTTTCAGGCAAAGCCTCAATGAGTTTATTCTCCACCAGGTCTTGCAGAAATACCGTGTCGACCTCGACCACGTCCACTTTCGCTTCCTTGCTCTGCAGAGCAGTCAGCAAGCCACCATCGTAATAGTCCGCTTCCAAATCGACAAATTCGAGACGAACATCGGGATGGGTCTTCTCAAAGTTTTGTTCAATTTTTAGGAACATCTCAGCACTCTCCGGAACATACGGATACGCGGCCACTCGGAGGGTGCGTCGCGTGCATCCTGATTGACAAAACGCTAGGCCACTCCAAGAC
>JBAQJG010000037.1:0-2594 GCA_049300145.1 Chthoniobacterales bacterium
ATTGAGTTCGACGCGCTCGATAATGCGCCGGTGAAATTTGTCGTCCTTTTTATTGTGCCGAGAAATCAATTTCAGACCCATTTGCGCACGCTGGCTTCAATCGCGAAGTTTTTGAACGATCGCGCCACCCGCGAGAGTTTAGCGGAGGCGAAATCAGCCGAAGAAATCTTGTCGATCTTTCGCGACCGGCCACAAAAAGCGTAGCGCAAGGGGTGGGTCGGCCCCGAACGCTCTCGGGGGCGATGCCAAGATAAATGCGGCTTCGCCGCCCATCGGGTAAGGGACTGCTCGATCCACCTTCGCGTCGCAGAGCAAAACGGCTACAATTCCGTGGCCTAAACACATGGAGACGTTCCAATCTCTTCTCGGACGAAAACTGTCTGACGCGCTGGCTGCGGCCGGGTTGCCAAACGCCGGTGAGCTGACGCCGGCAAGCGACGCGCGTTTCGGCGATTATCAAACCAACGCCGCGCTCGTGCTCGCGAAGCAGCGCGGTGAGAACCCGAGAAATGTCGCCGAGAAAATTCTTGCACATGTCGATGTTGGCGATCTTTGCGAACCGCCCACGGTCGCGGGCGCAGGTTTCATCAATTTCACCTTGCACGCCGAGGTTGTGGCAGAGAAAGCGGCTCAGCTTCTACAAGATGAACGGCTCGGGGTGACGAAGACACAATCGCCCAAAAGGATCGTGATCGATTTCGGTTCGCCCAATGTGGCCAAACCGATGCATGTCGGTCACATCCGCAGCACTGTGCTTGGTGACGCGCTGGCGCGCATCGCGCAATTCCTCGGCCATAAAGTCATTCGCGACAATCACATCGGCGATTGGGGCACGCAGTTCGGCATGGTGATTTATGGCTGGAAGAATCTGCTCGACCGACAATCACTCGAGCGCGATCCGGTCGCAGAGTTGGTCCGCATCTACAAAGAGACCAATGAAAGATCGGCAAAAGATCCCAGCGTACGCGAGGCGTGTCGCCAGGAATTGGTCAAAATGCAATCGGGCGACGCGGAAAATTTGTCGATCTGGAAACAGTGCGTCGATTTGTCGATGGGAGATTTCGAGCGCGCCTACGAGCTTCTCGATATCCACTACGACATCCAGCGGGGCGAAAGTTTTTACAACGATCGACTCCCGAACGTCGTCGAGCGCTTGCTCGAGTCAGGCATCGCTGAAATCAGCGAAGACGCGGTGTGCGTTTTCTTTCGCGATATTCCCGAGCTGGCGGACAAACCGTGCATCATTCGGAAACGCGATGGCGGCTACAATTACGCTACCACGGACGTCGCGACGGTGGATTATCGCATCAACGATTTAAAGGCCGACACGGTCTGGATCGTGACCGGCGCCCCACAGATTTTGCATTTCAAACAAATCTTCGAGATCGCGCGGCGCGAAGGCTACAAAGCCGACTTCCGCCACATCACTCATGGCAGCATCCTCGGCCAAGACCGCAAGCTGATGAAAACCCGTTCGGGCGAAAATGTGCCGCTGCGCGATCTTCTCAATGAAGCTTGTGTGCGCGCGCGAAAAATCATCGAGGAAAAAAATCCGGACCTGAGCGACGCGGAGAAGATCGACATCGAGCAAACGATTGGGATCGGAGCGATCAAGTACGCCGATCTCTCACAATACCGGATGACCGATTACGTTTTTTCCTGGGACAAAATGTTGTCGCTCCAAGGAAATACCGCGCCGTATTTGCAAAACGCTTACGTGCGGATTCGATCAATCTTTCGCAAAGCCGGCGAGACACAAACAAAGATCGACCGGTTGGTTCTCGTCGAGGCAGCGGAGATCAACCTCGCAAAGCGCCTTTGCCAATTCGCGGAAGTCGTCCCGCAGGTGCTGAATGATTTTCGTCCAAACATTCTGGCGAACTACTTGTTCGAGCTGGCCAACAGCTTCCACACGTTTTACGAAGCTTGCCCGGTTCTGAAATCGGAAGAGCCGGCGCGCAGTTCGCGGCTTGCATTGTGCGATCTCGCCGGGCGAGTGTTGCAATGCGGTCTCGATCTGCTCGGGATCAAAGTGCCGGAAAAGATGTAGCTGCGCGCTTCCCGGGCAAAGATGACGACATCGGTGGAAAATGACGAAGCACGAATAACGAATGACAAAAGAAAGCCCGAATGATCGAAACACGAAGGCGCGAACGCAGACTTCCGTTCGTCATTCGGATTTCGTCATTCCTTCGTCACTAGACATTCGTCATTCGTCATTCCTGTAGCCCTCGTCCTGCCTGCCGCACGAAGGGGCGCAGCGAGACGCGATGCTTTCACGAACGTTCAACGTTTAACTTTCAACGCTCAACGTTCAACAAAAAATGGATTGAACGCGGCGAACATATTCTTCCATTGGACGTTGGATGTTGAGCGTTGGACGTTGAACGTTTTCTTCCGCTATCATCAAATTCGTTGAAGACAATTCATCCACGGATTCCCACCTGCACGTACCGGTTGCAATTTAACCGGCACTTTACTTTTGCGCAGGCGCGCGAAATCGTGCCCTACTTGCACGCGCTGGGCGTGAGCGACGCCTACGCGTCGCCTTATTTTCAAGCGCGCGCAGAAAGTTTGCACGGCTACGAGATCAC
>JBAQJG010000038.1:0-1635 GCA_049300145.1 Chthoniobacterales bacterium
GCCGACACCGTCATGGATCTCTCCACCGGCAAGAACATTCACGCCACGCGTGAATGGATCATTCGCAATTCGCCTGTGCCGATTGGAACAGTGCCGATTTATCAGGCGCTCGAAAAAGTCGGCGGCCGCGCGGAGGAACTGGCCTGGCAAATTTATCGAGACACACTCATCGAACAGGCGGAGCAGGGAGTCGATTACTTCACCGTCCACGCTGGCGTATTGCTCCGTTACATTCCGCTCACCGCGCGGCGCGCCACCGGCATCGTCTCGCGCGGCGGCTCGATCATGGCCAAGTGGTGTCTCGCGCATCATCAGGAAAGTTTTCTCTACACGCATTGGGACGAAATCTGTGAGATCATGGCCGCGTATGACGTCAGCTTCTCCATCGGCGACGGCCTGAGGCCAGGGAGTATTGCTGACGCAAATGATGAGGCCCAGTTCGCTGAGTTATACACGCAAGGCGAGCTGACCCGGCGTGCCTGGGCGCAACACGTGCAAGTGATGAACGAAGGCCCCGGCCACATTCCGATGCACATGATCAAGGAAAACATGGAGAAACAAATCGAGTGGTGCGACGAAGCACCGTTCTACACGCTGGGTCCGTTAACGACCGACATCGCGCCCGGGTACGATCACATCACCAGCGCGATCGGCGCGGCGATGATCGGCTGGTACGGCTGCGCCATGCTTTGCTACGTCACGCCGAAAGAACATCTCGGTTTGCCTAACAAGAAAGATGTCAAAGACGGCGTGATCGCCTACAAAATCGCCGCGCACGCCGCAGACCTGGCGAAAGGCCATCCCGGCGCGCAATACCGCGACAACGCAATCAGCAAAGCGCGTTTTGAATTTCGCTGGGAAGATCAATTCAATCTGTCGCTCGATCCCGAAACTGCCCGCGACTTCCACGACGAAACACTTCCCGCAGAAGGCGCCAAGACCGCTCACTTCTGCAGCATGTGCGGCCCGCACTTCTGCTCGATGAAGATTACTGAGGACGTGCGCAAATTCGCAGCGGAGCAGGGGATCGGTCAAGAAGTCGCACTCGAAGAAGGACTGAAACAAAAGGCAATGGAGTTCACGAAGTCCGGCGCAGAAATCTACGCAAAGACTTAATGCTGTAGCCGCCAATGAGCCTGCCCTGAGCGAAGTCGAACGGGCTATGTGGAGGCGTTAGTGCCAGTCCGGCTCGGGTCTCACGGAGTCTTTAGAATCGCGATGATCTTCGTTTGGATTGGCTGCCCGGTGACTTCGATGTCTTTATCCGAAACGTAAACGTTAATTTCTGATCGAACACCAAACTTGCCTTCGAGATAGATTCCAGGTTCGATCGAAAAACAAACTCCCGGAACGATACGCCGCGAATCGCGCGTCTCGAAATCATCGATGTTGACACCGTTACCGTGCGTTTCCTCACCGATGGAATGGCCGGTGCGATGGGTGAATTGTTCCCCAAAACCTGCGCGTGTAATCACGCCGCGCGAGACATCGTCCACTTCCGCTCCGCGAATCGGTTTACCGGCACGAATGTTTTTGCGCACAAAATCGACGGCCGAATCGCGCGCTTCGCGCACAATGTTGAAAATGCGAGAAAATTCTTCTGGAACGCTTTCGCCCACATAGCCAGTCCAGGTT
>JBAQJG010000039.1:0-3642 GCA_049300145.1 Chthoniobacterales bacterium
GATGGCCACGCGCTGCTGTTCACCACCGGAAAGATGACGACTGGGACGGCGCAGTTTATCGCCGAGTCCCACAGCTCCGAGCAAAACCGCCGCGCGCTCGCGCATCTCCTCATCGGAAAGCTGGCCGAGCTGGCGCATCGGTATCATGACGTTTTCCTCGGCGCTGAAATCTTCCATCAGGAAATGGAATTGAAAAATGAATCCGATGAGCTGGTTGCGTTTCCGCGCCAATTCGTTATCGCCCAAATGCGACATGGCTTCCGATTCGATTGAAACGCGGCCGGCATCGGGCGGGTCGAGCAGCCCGAGAATGTAGAGCAACGTGCTCTTGCCGCAGCCGGACGGACCGACGACGGCGTGGATGCTGCCGGGTTCGAGATCGAGTGAGACGCCGCGCAATGCATGCACGCGCGATTCCTCTTCGCCCAAATAACGCTCAATCGCCTCGCAACTAAGGCAGATGTTCCCGTTCATACGCTTGACCGGCGCAATCTGGTTGAGGGTTGAATGATGGTTTGCTGAAAACATCCAACATCGAATGTCGGAGGTTTCCTGCTTCTGCAATTGGGCGTTGGATGTTGGATGTCGGATGTTGAACGTTCGGTGTTTCTTCACTGTTCATATTCCCGTTCATACGCTCGACCCACGCAGCGTGGCCACTGGCGCCAGTTCAGCGGCGCGGCGCGCCGGAACATAACTGGCGATGAACACGGCCACGGTCGCGAGAACTGTCGCCCAGAAATAATGTCGCCAATCCCATGTCACCAAAAAGTGGTTGGCATAGAGCAGGCCGCGAATCCGGATGGGAATATGTCCTACTCCCCAGGTCATTAAGGCGCCGAGCAAACAGCCGAGCACAGATCCGGCGGCGGCGACAAGCGCACCCTGCCACAAGAAAATCGCGCTGATATCGATCCGCCGGTAACCCATCGAGCGCAAAATTGCGATCTCTTTGACCTTGGAGAGGACCGACATGGTGAGCACGTTAAAAATACCGAAACCGGCGAGCAAGATAATGAGCGAGACAGTGATGCCGGCCGATACCCGCAACATCAGAAAAAGCTGCAAGGTGGACTCCTCGCGTTCCTGCCAACTGGTGGAAACGTGCTGAAATAGGTTTTCGAAATGATTGGCCAGAGCCGGCGCGCGATCCGGGTCACGCAGCTTGTAAATGATCATCGACGCGCCAAACGGTTTTTGCAGCAGGGTTTGTGCGATCCTGGCGTGGGAGTAAATACGAGTCGAATCAATCGAGCCGACGCCGGCGCGCGCGATGGCTGCGACGGTGAAACGCCAATACTCGCCACCGGGCGAAAGCAATTGCACCGTATCGCCTATATCGACGCCGAGTTCCTCCGCCAGCCGGGAGCCGACAATGACCGAGCTGGTGTTGTTTCGAAAATCATCGAAGCTGCCCGCAATCAATTCGTGCAGAAGGTCCGTGGTTTGCGAGTGAAGAACGGGATCAATTCCAAAGAGATCGACCGTTGCATTTTCGAATCCGGCGCGCGCGCTGAGCTGCCCGCGCAGAACCGGTGAACAGGAAACGACGTTGGAGAAGCGCCGGCTCACCCGCATGATTTGATTCGCGTCGGTGATGCCCTCGAAGTAAAGGCGGTGGGCCGCGTTCGTGTTTGAACTTTTGGCGGCGACCATGAGGGCTTTGTAGCGCGGGCGGAAACGGGACTTGATGACGAGCGCGCCGTTGCTGCCAATGGTCGAGTCGATGAAATAGCGCGCGAAGCCTTGCGTCTGAGCCTGGGTGCAAATGAAAATCCCGACCCCGAAGACGACGCCGCTCAGGCTGAGCAGCAAAGCGCGTTTGCGATGGCTCAAGAAGCGCAAGGCAATGTAAAGCGGCGGGCTCACGGTTGCTGTGTTCCGCGCGGCAGGTCGATCATTCGTTGCCGGACCGGCTCTCCCGGGTGCAAGCGATCCTGATCTGAGACAACCACATGATCACCCAGTGAGAGGCCACTCATCGCTTCCGCGAAATCCAGCGTCCGATATCCGACCTGGACGGTGCGAGAACGCACGGTGCCGTGTTTTACGATCAATGCTTGATCGACCAGGAGAGCGCGCGCCGGCACGAGCAGGACATTTTCGTGTGTGCCGGTGATGATGTTCATTTCGCCGGTCATCCCGGCCATTAAGTTGTCCGGCGCATTTTCCAGCTCGAGCACAATTGTGTAGCGTTGGGTGGTCGGGTCGGCCGCAGGCTGGATGGAGGTGACGTTCGCGGTGAAGGCCCTGGTTCGATAAGCATATAATTGCAACGTCGCCTTCATTCCCGGTTTCACTTCGCCCACGTCCTCTTCATTCACTTCGCCGCGGACGTAATTTTTGCGTGAGGAGACGGTGAAAAGTTCGTTGCCATCCGCGACCAGCTCGCCGTCGATGGTCTGGATGCTGGTCAGGAGCCCGTCGATCGGTGAGCGAATCTCGGAATTTTTCATCTGCGCTTCGAGTTTTTTGCAGGTGGCATCGAGCGTCTCGAGATTCTGTTCCCGCTCGATTCGCTCAGTCTCGACGGTGCTGCGCAATCGATTGGCTTCGCTCTTCGCTCGCGCATATTCGACGGCCGGCACGTTGCCTGATGCCGCCACTTTCTCGAGCCGTTGGAGGTTGTCTTCCGCGGCCTTGAGTAATTCCGAAGAAGGGACGGGGAGTTTGGCGCGTTCTGTTGCCGCCTGGAGGTCGGCACGCGCCTGCTTCAATTGCCGAGCCGTTGCTTCGTCAGCGATGGTGGCCAGCAATTGGCCTTTCTCTACGCTCTTCCCGATGGCCCCACGCCCGGCGACGAAAGGATCGGCCAACGTGATGAATCCCGAGTTCTGCGCCCGAACGTGAACGACAAATGCGGGTTCGATTCGCACTGTCCCATAAACGGCGGCGATGGCCGTGCCCCGACGCACTGCAGCCACCTCCGCCACCGGCATTGCAAAATAATAGGCCACCGCGAGAAGAAGCACGACCAGCGCCCCACCGCCCCACAAAACTCTCTTTGATTCCGGCAACTTCAATTTGCTGGAACTAATGCACGTTTTGGGCGGTGTCTTCGGAAAATTGAAAATAGCGCCCAGTGGCGCGGTCCCATTCGGCGGTGGCGAGATTGTGCTGATAAGTCGCGTCGAGCAATCCGCTTTTGGTTTCCAAAAAGCCGTTTTGCGTCAGCCGATACTCGAGTTGTGAGGCGAGACCTCCCGCCAGATTTTGCGCTGCGACGAGCGCACTCTGCTCCGCGGCCGTAGAAGCTGCCGCGAGCGACTTTTGTCGCGCCCCGGTCGCCTCCAGATCGTGGTGGATGCGCAAGAGTTCGCGACCCAGGTTCGCTTCCAATTTGCGGCAAGTAAGTTCGTTCATCTCGCGCGTGGATCGCTGCTTCATCGCCGCGCCCTTCACCTTGCCGTTGTCGATAACACTCCACGTGTAAGCGCCGCCCGCCCGGATTTGCGAAGAAATGTCGTCCGTGCGGCGTGAGGTACCCTCCTGGTGAATTCCGGTGACCGGAATATATTCACCAGAAACCCTGGCCTCGACCGCAGGATAATAACCGGCTTCGATAATGCGAAGATCTTCGTTGGCAGCGCGGACAAAGAGGCGGGCGAGTTTGAGATCAGCTCGGCGCTCCAGCGCTGCGGC
>JBAQJG010000040.1:0-2640 GCA_049300145.1 Chthoniobacterales bacterium
CACCGCTACTGGAGCGTTGTGGAGAACACGCGGGTCGCCTTCGGCGGGCGGGTCGAGGTGTTAAAAACGGATGGCGAGCCGGTCGTGACCGTGATGGACTTCGGGCAACCCTTCCCGCTCGATCCGCTCCCCTCTGGGTCGCCTGTGAGCATGGCCTTCGCGGTCAAGGACGGCTTGCCGAGCATGCGGTTCGAAACCCATGACAGCGCGTCGATGCTATTTCGGCACGTCGATATCGATCTCGCCGCTTACCCGATGCTCGCGTGGCGCTGGTACATCGAATTGCCGGTCCGCAGCCCTTCGGATTGGTGGACACATTGCTTCGAGCGCAATCTGTACATGATACACAATATATATTCAGCAGCCCGGAGAGTAAGCGACGGCGGGGCACGGGATCTCAGAAGGGCCGACGTGTGTTAGACAGGCACCTTATATCCATTGAGGAGCGCGTCATCCACCTGACAACTTTGCGTTCGCTGGGCTTGCTATAGGGATGCGCGGGCTGCTCCAGGGCTCGACGGACATTGCCGAATTCGACGAGCTGGCTCGCATACATCACCGCTACGTTATCGCAGAGCCGCCGCACGACGCCGAGATTGAGGCTGATGAACAGAAGGGCGATGCCCTTGTCGCGTCTGAGGCGCGATAGGGCATTGTCAACTTAATGGACCCAGAGCGCCTTTTTGCGGCCCCGCTCGGTTAGAGCTGGGCGGCACAATAGGCTAGCAAAGGACCTTCCGACCCGAGCCTTCGCGCCACGGACACAACGAGCATACCACGGGCGGCTAAGTTGACAATGCCATCTTTTGGGTTCTGAGCCTGGCAATCCGGTGACGCGCTAAAATCGCGCCGCTTAAGCGAAGAGGCGTAGCGATGTAAGGCTCGCCGTGCCGGAGCCGCTCTTGTTCGGAACAATGGTAAGATGGAGATGGCTTACCCGGTGGAGATCAAAGCGCTGCTCCTCGCGCTGATAGATGGCTCCGCGGGGACTGAAATTATATTCCTGGACAAGAATCTGGCGATACGTTCGACCGCCATCGTCCGAAACCTCGACGCGCACCTCTTGGGTACGCTCATGCACGATCTCTTCGACTTCGTAGACGAGCCGCGAAATCGTCTGAGGCTGATCAAATTCCACGACGATGTTCTCGATCGTGTCGGGGCGCGCACTGAGCCATCGCGCGCTTCCCGGGCCCGAGTGCTCATCAAACAGATTCTCAACCGGGTGAGCCGGATCCTCCGATGAATAAGCGACGGTCGCGCAGGCGGCGATATCGATTTCGCCGGGGGCTCGGGCGGCCGCCGCCGCATCGGTTTCCAACCGTCGTTTGCGTAGGCGCGAGCGTTCCGCCATTTCCTGATACCGATGTCGTAAACCGTTCTCAAAAAACGGGAAGGCCGCCTTTGCGGGGATCCCATTCCTTGCGGACCTGATCCTCTACCGGCGAGCCGTTGGAAGTGGTGGGGCTGTGTTCAGGGAGTTTCTCATCAGCCGGCTTTGGCTTGTAGACGTCCTGGACGAGGTGGTCGATCGTGGCTTTCTCGCGCACGTGTCGCCTTTGCGTACGTTCCGGTGCCTTTGCCATTTCGATCCTCCCGAAGGGTTTTCGACCAGTTCCTAAGGCGCTGCCGCAATGATCGGCTATATATCTCGATGACAATATCGAGATTTGGAGATCGGCGAGCCTGTCCAGCGCCCTAAAGTTAGAAATGCGAACACCAGCGGGCAGAACCCGTTCCGAGCATTTCGGTTCGGCGCCGCCGATCTTTTGCAACAGCTCGGTATTGTAGCCGAAGCCCAGCGCGCCGGCATAGACGCCGACCGCGCGGTGTTTCGATTGCTCCCATTGTGTTTTTGCCCAATCATGCACCTTCGCCAGATTGGGCGATTTATATTGGATCGTCAGGCCCTCTTCGGTCGCCTGCATATGCGGGTCGCCCGTGCCGCCCCACCAGATGTCGCCACGCGGATTACTGGCTTCGGCCTGCACCTGGGCATAGAACTCGCCGGAACTTTTGCGCGTCATTGCGACCTTGATGCCGGTCTGCCGCTCGAACGCGGCGACCATGTTGCGGCACCATTCTTCCTGCACCGCGCAATAAAGCACGAGGTTGCCGTCGGCCGGAGGCGCGCTGTGGCGCTAACAACGCAGCGATGGCGGCAAAGACGGCTCCCACAAGTGCGAGGCGGTTCGGCATCGACGGTCCTCCCCGAGTTCTTTTGCTACAGCGAGCGTATCACGTTCCAGCTGCGGACATCGTGCTCGCCGCCGCCAGCACTATTGACGACCGGCCGGCCCAGAGTGAAATGCGCGTCGTCGATCGCTTCGGCACAACCGGCGGCGATCGCCTTCAGCCTCTCGTCGTTGAAATCGGGCCGGGGCATCTGACTGTTCCGGTCGAGCGTGTAGAGGAGGCTGATATGCGGCGGGATGAGCTGCGGCGCGCCAACGATATCGCGCAGCCGCTCGCGGAATTCGCGCAACTCCGGGCTGTTCTTGACCTCGATGAAGACGGCCCGGAACGGCGTAGTGACCGCGCCCGTGACGGCGGCCTTTGCCACTCTAAGCGGGAGCAGTCCGCATTCCCTGACATAGGCGGCCGCGGCGTCGAGCACGGCAAGATCGCCGGGGACGCCGC
>JBAQJG010000041.1:0-2244 GCA_049300145.1 Chthoniobacterales bacterium
GCCACCGTATCGGTCCAGATTGCCTCTTGGCTTTCATAAACCCAAGTCCGTTGCCAACTCGCCAGCCCGAGGATCAGCAGCAGTCCAGCACAAAGGGTCGATTGCAGCCATGGTTTCTTCGGAATAATAAAATCCGAAAGCCGACCCAAGCCCGTCCCTGCCAGCGCCAGCGGTCCGATGCTGGCCAGATATTGGAAATGATCAAAGACCAAGGAATAATGAAAAATATAATTGTCGATCAATCCCAGTACTGGCAGCAAGGCCGCCATGAAATAGGCGAAAGCAAAAAAACAGGCGCCCGACCAAAGCTCGCGTTTGAGCCAGAAAATAGATAAAATGACGATCACAGCCAGCAGCGGCAAATACGAAACCCACTGCCCGGCATCGATATGCCAGCGCGGATAAATTGTGACTAGTGGATGTGGCCATAGCAGCTTGCCGAGATAAAACCAGACCGCGTCACCCGCTGTCACCAGGCGCTCTGGCCAAGTCCGCACCCATTGTAGATCGGTGGCTGCCGCCAGTTGCAACCCTTGCGTCCATATCGATAAAGCACTGGCAGCGATGGACATTAGAAAGATGGGGACCACTCTCGCCACGTTGCGCCAATGCCACCGGCCCTCCATCCACCAGGCGCACAAGCAAAGAACAACCGGCAGAATCACCGTGGAAGACTTGCTGGCCATCGCCAGAGCAGCGAAAAGCAAGGTTAACGCATTGTTCCAACCACCTCTGGTTCGTCCGTCGAGGTCTTTTGCTCTTAGCCATCTCACGAAGAAAAGGATCGATAGCAGAAAGAACAAACCCGATTCCGAGTTCTTCATCTCGGTTATCCAGGCCACCGATTCCACCTCCACCGGGTGGAGGGCCCAGAGCGCCGCACCCAGCCATGCGCCCTGGACGCGCAAACTCCGCAAAACCCGCCACAGCAATACCGCGCAAGCTCCGTGCATTAAAACATTCACGAGGTGATATGGCAGTGGTTCCAATCCCCACAGCGCATGTTCCACCCAAAAAGTGGTGAGCACCAAAGGACAAATATCGGCAGCCCTCGTTGTCCAGATTTCTTTCAATCCGAGTGGCCCGACAATGGAGGGATTAGCCGTTAACATATTATCGTCATCCCATATAAACCCCGCCTTCCAGACCGGCGTATAGGTCAGAATGACGGACAGAATCAGGATCAGCCCCCAAATCCAATCGCGACGGAACCAGGATGGCGGCCCTTGAACGCGCACTCTTGTTGTGGTGACATTTTTTAAGACCGCACTTCCCGCCACCTTGTTTTTCCTGGATCGTTTTGCCATAGCGATTAACAAAAGGGACGCTGCGATGGGCACAAAGCACTTGATTGCAAGTAGCGGAGGTTTGGAATTAGTAAATGAAATGAATTGAGAACGCGGCGTATTCTTGATGGTTCTTCCGGTTGGCCGCCTGCCCTTCGGCGGTCGGTTGTGCCGCCATCACTGCGCTCGCCATTAGAGCGGCATATTTTATCAGCCGCAGGAATTTCATGCTTAACGTTATTGATCGGCAGATTCCAAGCGCGGTTCAGTTTCCAAAAGCACGAATCCATTCGCTTTTGACGGGATTAAACCCGCACGGAGCTTAAATCCCCCGAGCTGGGCCTCCTCCGGCATCACAATTTCGCGATGCCACCGAGGTTAAGGTACTCAGAAATCGCCCTCTTTGGTCCAAAAGGGCAAAATCTTCTTCGAATCCGTCGGGCGCTTGGCGTTGCTCGACTGAGTCTGATATAATGGCGCGATGCTTCGGGCGGTAGTGTTCTTTGGCCTGATCACATCGGCGTTCGCCAGCCCCACGCTGGATGTGTACCGTGTGTATTCGAAGGAAATGGCATGAATATCGGCCGAGGGTGCGCCCTTGAAACGATGATACGAAACCGGAGGGTCTAGCCAGCATGAGATCGTCACAGCGCGTTCCGAATCGTGCATGAAGACATCGTCAGGGGAGAAGCTCGATGCCGTCACCCAGTTTCTTCCCAGTACCCTGCGTAAGGCTTCTAGAATATTATTCTTTCCGGCATTGTTGGGGCCGATTAAGGCGCAGATTTGTGGCACCTCGAAAGTAAGATCTTCGTTAGAGCGGAAGTTCTGTATAGAGAGTCGGGTTATCCGCATGGTGTCTGCATCCTTTATCCCACTTCTGGGCGAGCTCGGGCTTCTCGAACCGAAGCTTATGCTCAGCCAGTTCTTCGATTTTCCTCTCGGCATAGACGCCGGC
>JBAQJG010000042.1:0-9892 GCA_049300145.1 Chthoniobacterales bacterium
CGGCCAACCTAACGGCCGCTATCGTACCGTCGCCGCCTCTTACGGACTACAAGCGGGTGTCCAGAAATACGGTTACGCCCTCTTCTTCATGAACCAAAAGGCGGTGGATTGGGTAAACAACACGCGCGGCTGGGAAATCGGCACCGGCCCGAGCGTCGTTATCGTGGACAAAGGAATGGCCCGGAGCTTCACCACCAGCACCATGCATAGCGGCATCTACGCCTTCACTTTCGATCAGCAGGGTTTGATGGCCGGACTCGGTCTCCAGGGCTCCAAGATCAAGAGGATCGACTAATGAACCAGGTGATTTTCCTTGGATTTGAGCTTCGGCGGCCACAAAATCGAGCCATGAGAATAAAATTGTCTTTCTTCGCAGGAGCGCTGTTCGCAGCCGTCGGCGGCGTGGCAGCAGGTCCCGTAGAACTCGAGCCGAAGGAAACGGCGCCGCCACCAACGATCACAAGCAGCGAACCCTGGTACTTCAATATCGGCATGCCAGGTTGGCTGGCTGGCGTTTCCGGCGACGTCGGGTTGCACGGCATCACTTCGCATGTGGACGTCGGTTTCGATAAAATTATTAGACAAGTTGATGGTACCGCATCTTTCAGCGCCGAGGCGAGAAAGGGCCAGTTCGGTGTCTATGGAGATTTCCTTTATTTGAGCCTTGTGGCTTCCGTGTATCCTAATGGCTTGGTCTCGAGCGCGAATCTCGGCGTGGATGAGTACCTGGCGGATGGCGAGGTGTACTATAGGGTTCTTGAAGGGCCGCGCGGGTGGCTCGATCTGCGGGCCGGCGCGCGCTACACCAACCTTTATAACACTCTCAAGCTGGTTGGAGACGGCCCCCTAATTGATCAGGCCGCCACCAATTTCGTGAATGCCCTGCCCGGGGCCGTCCGCGCACTGCTGGAGCGCAGGTTGCAAGGCGTGCTCGACGGCCGCAATCCATCCCTGCCGATTCCGCCTCTCGGCTTCGACGAGAAGGCAAAGCTGCTTGCTCTTATACTGGCGGCCAAGCGAGACCCTGACCCGATGAGAGCGCAGCGAAAAATCGCCGGAATCCTAAACAAAGGACTGAATCGTAGCTTTAGTCTCACCGAATATTGGTTCGATCCATACATCGGGATTGGTGGTCGCTACAAACTGACTAAAGCTTTTTATGTTACGGCCAAGGTGGACGTCGGCGGGTTTGGCGCGGGTTCTGACATCACGACTCAGGCCTCCGGCGCGATCGGCTGCCAGGTCACGCGGAGAATCTATTCCGAACTCGGCTTCCGCTATCTGTATGTCGATTACAATAGCGACGGGTTCCTCTATAAAACGTCGACGTACGGCCCACAAATCACGACGGGCATCACTTTTTAGAAATTCGTTAGGCAATTGATTTCGTTCCCCTGATCGAGACGCTCCACTTGAGCGATGAAGCAATATTAAGCGAGGGAGGGAATTCTCCTCACCCGCAAAATGGACGATGTGCCCAGTACCGATTTCGTTCCGACGTTTGTTCCCTGAAATATTGTCGCGTTGTCAGTCCGAAGCGGATTGAAACCATTGGCGATCATCGAAAGCCTGTTCCTACGCGTACGCAAGATTAGGGTCGACTCTGACAAAAAGCGGTGAGCGCGATGCCCCGAGATGGCTTTAACTCCATCCAGAAAGGTAAAACATAATGAATACATTAATAACATGGAATCAGCTTAGAGAGATGGAAGAAGCGACGCAAAATCGCCTCAATCGTTTCCTGGGCGGATTTCCGAACAGAATAGGCAGCGGGGAGACCCACAGCCTGACAGTCGCAGATTGGTCGCCGGAGGTTGATATCAGTGAGGATGATCACGAGTACCTGCTCAAAGCTGACCTGCCTGAAATGAAGAAGGATGACGTTAGGGTAACAGTCGAAGACGGCATCCTCTGCGTTTCCGGAGAACGCAAAAGCGAGAAGGAAAATCAGAAACAGAAATTCCATCGCATCGAGCGATCCTTTGGTAACTTCCGACGCAGCTTCACGCTGCCTGAAGACGCCGATAGCACGAAAGTGACGGCGGAGTTCCACGACGGAGTGCTAAAAGTGCACCTCCCGACAACCGCGATAGCAAGATCAAAAGCCATCGAAGTTAAAGTGGCGTAATGCTCTAACACTGACGGCGAGCGTGCGGAGGGTTCCGTGCGCTAGCCCCAGTGTAAAACTGCTAACTTCGCTGACTCTCGTTTAAACCGACATCGGCCCTTAAGCCTATGGAACAGATAAAACCTAACCACTTCTGTGGCGCGAATTTCGAAGCCCGCATAGTCGTCAAGGACATCATCGAGCCTGCGAAGAGCATTTTTAATAAGGTTTCTGTAAAGGCGGCTCTGGACGAAATGCAGGCGCGGGCAATCGATTCGTCGCCTGTAATCAATCAGGGCGGCGAATTATTGGGTACCGTGTCGAAGAACAAAATGAACCGGGAGGTGGGTGGTTTTGGGCACGATCCCAAGACAGAACCGGTAGAAGCACACATTGAGAAGAACAATCCCTATTGCTTCGAAGACCAGACGATTGCGGATGCGGAGCAGATGATGCTCAACGCAAAGATCGGCGAAGTTCCTGTAGTAACCCTCGGAAAATTGCTGGTAGGAACAATAAATATTCACGCGATTGCGCAGGCGAAAAGACGGAGAAACGGCTTGGAACCTCTGAAATCCCGCACCATCGGGTGTTTGATACCGCTACTCCTCCACGAGTAATCAATGAATCCCTATCCTTCGAAAGCTAAAGGGCGTGGTTACCGAAGATTTAACCTGTGCTATTGGCCGTTTCTGGCCGAGGGTCGCAGCTTCGGAAGCGATTCGCGGAATTGCGTCGGAGAGCGACCGACGATTCGCTTAAACGCGCGATTGAAATTCGTCATGGATTGAAATCCGCTTGCGAACGCAGCTTCGCTGATTCGCGAGTTAGGATTGACCAAGAGCGTCTTCGATTTCTCTATTCGGACTCTCGAGAGGTAGTCGATGAAACTTATCCCGGTCGCTTTCTTGAACATCTTGCAAAAGTAATGCCTGCTGATGTTAGCCACGTGGGCTACTCGCTCGAGCGGCACCGGCTCGGCCTGATGCTTCTCGATGAATTGCCGCGCTCGCGCCATGTTCGCGGACTCGTCCCTTTCGCGCCGTACGACCAGTTGATTCGACAAGATCGAAAGGTGTTGCGCAAAAATACTTAAGAGCCGCAACATCGCGTGATACCGGTCCGGCGATAAAACGCACGACCGAAAATAAGCCCGCTCAAGTTGCTTCCAATCCGTCTTGTAACCCCATGCGCGGAGCTGCCGGGTAATGGTCGCGAAGTGTTTCTTAGTCGGGTTCTTGAGCATCACTTCGCCGGTCTCGAGAAAACCAAGAATATGGTCACCTGCATACACCGGCACTGCACTTTCGGAGAGTCCGGCAAACCAGGTAACGGTGCGCGTGGTCGAGTCCGGTTCTCGAGATGCGTCGGTTTGGGCCCTTAAGCACGCGGCCCGAGCCTTGTTGAAACGAGCCAGAATCGACGCGAATGAGTCGTGATCCTCTTTTCCGTGATGCGCCGGCGACCACGAATCGTGCCCTCGGATGTTAAGCGGCAAACCCATGGCTTCGCTGAAAGCCCTTTCGTAATCTTTGAAAATCCGCGAGCGCGAAAGATGTTGCACGACTTCCTGATCAGAGGATCGGGATGCGCTTCCTTTGCTCATTATGCCTTGCGCAGCGGTACGTTTAACCACGCTTGTGGGTCGCACCAGCGCATTCTAAGATGCGAACCCTCTCAGCGGCCGTTGTCTCGATAAAATCGCCGTATTAAGGAGGCGTCCACGAGAATCTCCCGTCGAAGGTCAGGAGACTGCTTCCTGGCCGCAGCGCGCAGGTGCCGGAAAAGCGCACTGCGTCGTTTTGAAATTTTATGGTGCGCAAGGTAAAGCGCGCCGCTTTGCGTGAGCGTTAGTTGCATATTTGGCTTCCTTTCAGGTCGTTGGTCGGTGCAGAGGGAAGGGGCCCCGAAAGCTTTCGGGGTCAATAGACGCTGCACATTTCTTCATACCCAAAGGCTCCTCTCCAGGAGAGATCAGCGCAATAGGACATTAGTCCTATATGCGTTTCCGGCTGTTTCCTCGCGGAGATGGCTCGGAGCGAAGTTGAAATTTGTTTGCTGCCGCCATGCTTTCATCCGCTCCGACGCGAGTCTCAACAATGCCTTATCATCAGGACGTTGCATGCGCAGGCAGATTTCGTTCAATGCCTGCAACCAACTCTGGAATGCTGATCGGGCTGGCGAGAAATGGATGTCCTTAGATATTTCCTTCGGTTAGGAGTGGCCTCCGAGCTGCGAGGAGAAGGCTGTTTTGGTACGACCTAAGTCCAATAGTCGAATGAAAGACCGGGTCTGAGAATCTCGTCAACGAAGGCCCGTGCTTTGTCCGCGTGGCACGCAAAACACCCTAACGAGAAAAACCAGTGAACCTCACTCATCAATGAAACCAATACCTGCCAAATCTCTACTCACCCTCGGGCTGTTTGCAGCATCGCTGCTGCCGGTCGCCGCGGCTGAACCGAACGCCGATCAACTCCTCCGCGAGATGTCCGCGAAACTCGCCGCGGCGCGGACCTTCAGCTTCGAGGCGACGCGCGAGATCGATCCAGTCTTGTTGCCGGGACGCAAACTGCCCGAGAACGCGCATCTTGTCGTTACGGTGGAGCGCCCGAACAAGTTTGCCGCCGCGTCCGCCAGCCAAGACGGCGTTCGTCATTTCTATGCCGATGGACGGAACCTGTCGCTGGTTGATGTGACGAAAAATCTGTATGCGACCGTGCCGATGCCCACGTCCATTGACGGTCTTGTGGCGGAGATCGATCGGAAATATGGATTCACGCCGCCACTGGCCGAGATTGCGCTAAGCGACGTTTACCAGGACATCCGGCGGAAGGCGCAAAGCGTCTCTTACTTGGGGCAGGGCACTTACCAGGGAGGGTTCCTTGGGCTTGGCGGCGTCGCCTGTCATCGCCTGGCGCTGCCAGGCAAGCTCGTGGATGCCGAGTTATGGGTGGGAGTGAAGGATCAACTCCCCAGGAGGTTGATTGTCACTGTCAAAAACCGTCCCGGCAATCCACACCTCAAGGTGGAATTCTCCCACTGGAACCTGTTCGCAAGGGTAAAAGATCAAGACTTTGCCTTCGTGCCGCCGAAAGGGGCATTAAAGGTTCCTATGATTACAACCGATGAGGCAACGTCCGCGCAGAAAAAGCAGTAAATACAGCACTAACTCTAATCATTCCTATGAAATCCTTCCTACATCGCATTTACCAATCATTACAAGGCTCCTTTCGTAAAGGAGTCCCGGTTCTTCTCGCCGCCGCGACTCTCCTTCTGGCGGGCAATGAAGCTAACGCATTCGGCTTCGTGGCTGTCAGGGGTGGCGGAGGACGTGGCTTTGTCGCAGCCGGTCGCGGCTACGGGTACGGCTATGGCGGCACCCGCTATGGCGCCGTCGCCGTTGGCTATCGGGGCGGACTCCCCGCAGGTTACTACGGCGCCATTCCAGGGGCCTATCAGCCGGTGGTCTATGGCGGGTATAATTGTTACTACGCGGGCGGTGTTTACTATCGCCCCGCGTTCTATCAAGGCAGCACCGTCTATATCGTGGTGCGCTGATGACTCGACTGGTTCGATTGTGAAACGCGCGGGCACCGCCTTCCACAAGACGCCTCGCGTGCTTTTACATACGACTTAAGTCCCATAGGCGAAGCGCGCGTCGCCGGGCAGAATGAAGCCATGAGAAAACTCTTCACACTCCTGACGTCCGTTACCTGCTTCCTCGCAGTTCTAATCCTCGCGCCAGCCGCACTGGGCCAGTCTCCCGAAGCGGAGGCGAAGGTGATAGCTTTGGCGCAACAGCTAAAGCTTACGCCGAAACAAGAGGTCGAGGTGCTGCCCATCCTCAAGGCCGAGGCTCCAAAATTCGAGGCGATCAAGAATGATCCTTCGCTTTCCGGAATGCAGAAGATGAGACAACTCCGGGCCATCCACAGCGAAAACGCGCCGGAGTTGCAAAAAATTCTTAGCCCCGCGCAATACCAACAGCTTCAGGCCATCCGCGAGGCGGACATCAAGAAGGCGATCGCGGCAAAGCGCGCCGGGCGCGAATAGACTCCGCGCGCCCGCTCTCTGCCAGACCCCCCTTTGCCATCGTTCGCGGCGCGCTCGATCCACCAGACGCGAATCGCCGTTTCAAGGGGCGGTCAACTTCGGAATGACGCCAACGCGTTGTCTCGCCAGCGAGGGCTTTGGGACCGCGCTAGCGGAAAATAGGGTCTCACCAGTTAGCAGATGGTGCGGGAGCGGCCCGCGATTTACAATCGGAAACTGACCCTTTCCACCCTTACAGCCAAACAAAACCATGGAGCCAGCCAAAATATTGAACATGCGCCCCGGCGCAGCAGGCGGCCATATTGTCCCTAGGCCTAAAGTCCTATAGTCCACGCCACCGTTTCCGTTTAATTATCCAGGAATCAACCACCGGAGGATATTGATACCATTATGAATAGTAAGAGAAACGTTGCGACTTGGTGCGGCCGCAATCTCACTTTAATGGCGGCGATCGCCTTATCCGGATGGGCGATGGCCGCTGATCCAACCACTCCATCCGTCGGACCCGACGAGGCTCTCAGTCGCCTGAAGGCTGGCAACGAGCGATTCGCTCAAAGCAAGGTGAGCGAAGGCAAGCCTGTCGCTGCCCGCCGTGCGGAAACGGCGAAGGATCAGCATCCGTTTGCCATCATCGTCGGATGCTCCGATTCGCGGGCGGCGCCCGAGATCATTTTTGATCAAACCATTGGTGACCTCTTCGTTATCCGCACAGCCGGCAATCTGGTGGATGACTATGCGCTGGGGAGCATAGAGTACGCGGTGGACCATCTTGGAACACGGCTCATCGTGGTTCTTGGGCACCAGCGGTGTGGCGCTGTGACAGCCGCGCTGAGCAGCGCTTCCGCTCCCGGACACGTCAATTCATTCGTGCGCGATATTCAACCCGCGGTGGCTGCCAGCAAAGGAAAAGAGGGCGACGCGCTCGCTAACGCTATTCATGAAAATGACGCCGAGGTCGCAGCCAAGATTCGAAAGCAGGCCCAACTCGGCGAGCACGCCTCTCAAGTTCGGATAGTCGAGGGCTATTACGATCTCGATACCGGCAAGGTCGAGTGGACGGAAAAATAATTGCCAGGGCGTGGATTTCTTGGTACGACCTTAGTCCAATAGGCGAGTGCGCCTTCCTTCACTTTTCATAAAAGCTAGGGCCAATTGTCTTGCCGCCTCTCATTTTTTCCATCCGATGAGCAGTAAAATTCGTTTTGCCACGGGACCCATCATCCTCGCGATGGGATTTTTCATTTTTCCCGGATGCCAGCGCAAAGCTCAAAACGCCGGTCCACTTTCGTCTCCGGAGGTGCTCGTTACCGAAGTCGTGCAACAGGATGTGCCGGTCACGCGCGAGTGGGTCGGCACACTCGACGGGTCGGCTAACGCGCAGATTCGCGCGCGGGTGCAGGGCTATTTGACGAAGCAAAACTACAAGGAGGGAACGGTCGTAAAAACCGGTGACGTGTTGTTTGAGATCGACCCGCGTACTTTTGAGGCTGCGCTGGCAGAGGCAAAAGCGAAATTTGCGCAGGCGCAAGCGCAGCAGGGCAGGACGGATGCGGAATTTCTAAAGCAGAAGGAACTTTACGACAAAAAGGTCACGAGCCAGCGCGACTTCGACGTTGCCACCCAGAACAAGCTGGCGAACGCCGCCAATGCCGAAGCGGCCAAGGCGAACGTGGACCAGGCAGAGATCAATCTTGCCTTCACAAAAATCACGGCACCAATCGACGGCTTGGCTGGAGTCGCTAAGCCGGGCATCGGCGATCTGGTCGGCCCGAGCGCCGAAGAGTTAACAACAATCTCCACGCTCGATCCGATCAAAGCCGTGTTCCCGATTAGCGAGCAGGAATATTTGCGCGCGGCCGAGCAACTGAACGCAAAAGATTCTGAAGCGACGTCTGCTCTCTCGCTTCAACTCATACTTGCGGATGGCAGTGTGTGGTCACACAAAGGCAAGTTTTCCTCCGCCGGACGTCAAGTCGACGTGCGCACCGGCACCGTGCTAATAGAAACTCTCTTTCCTAATCCGGGAAACATTTTGCGGCCGGGCCAGTTTGCCCGGGTGCGCGCGGTGACGAAGACGCAAAAAGGAGCGTTGCTTGTGCCACAGCGTGCTGTCGCTGAATTGCAGGGTTCATATCAAGTCGCAGTCGTCGGCACCGACAACAAGGCAGAGATTCGCCCCGTGAAAGTGGGCGAGCGCGTTGGTCAAATGTGGTTGATCGAAAAAGGGCTGAAGCCTGGTGATCGGGTCGTGGTCGAGGGCATTCAGAAGGTGCGCGAGGGAATGCCGGTCGAGGCGAAGCCGTGGACCGCTCCGACGCCGGCGGCGGAAGCGCCGAAGGCACCATAGTCGCGCATGTCGAAGTTTTTCATCAATCGCCCGATCGTCGCGATCGTGATCGCGATTGTAATGACAATTGGCGGCGCCGTCTCCATCCTCGGTTTGCCGATCGCGCTATTTCCGAACATCGCGCCACCGGAAGTGCAGGTGAAAGCGATTTACACCGGCGCCGACGCGCAAACGATCGAGCAATCAGTCGCCACCCCGATCGAACAGCAGATGAGCGGCGTCGACAACATGAACTACATGTCGTCGGTCAACGCCAACAACGGCGCGATGACGCTGACGGTGAATTTCGACATCAAGACCGATCCGAACACCGACCAAATTCTTGCGCAGATGCGCAGCTCCCAGGCGAATTCGCAACTACCGCAGGAGGTGAATGCGGCCGGAGTGACGGTGCAGAAATCGACCTCTGCGCCCTTGATGTTGGTTTCACTCTATTCCCCGGACGGCACTTACGACAGCACGTTTCTCGCAAACTACGCCTACATCAATCTCAACGATCAACTGACACGCGTGCCCGGCATCGCGAGCGTGACGATCTTTGGCGCGGGTCAATATGCCATGCGGTTATGGGTGAAGCCCGACCAGCTTGCGAAACTCAACATCACGATTCCGGAAATTGTCGATTCGGTGAAATCGCAAAACGCGGTCAATCCCGCCGGACAAATCGGAAGCGAGCCGGTGCCGCCAGGGCAGGAATTCACTTATGCGGTGGGGGCGACGGGGCGGCTGCAAACCGAGGAGGAATTCGGAAACATTGTCGTGCGCGCCAATCCTGATGGGTCACTCGTTAGGGTAAAAGACGTCGCGCGGATTCAGCTCGGCGCGCAGACCTACAATTTGAGTGGGCGCCTGAATGGCAAGCCCGCCGCGGTCCTCGCGCTTTATCAGTTGCCCGGTTCCAACGCGATCGCTGCGGCCGAGGGCGTGAAAAAGCTGATGACGGAACTGTCGCAGCGATTTCCGGCTGATCTCAAATACGTCATCTCGCTCGACACGACAAAGGCCGTCACGGAAGGCTTGAAAGAAATCGAGCACACGCTGCTCGAAGCGATCGTGCTCGTCATTCTCGTTGTCTATCTCTTTCTACAAGGATGGCGTGCGACGCTCATCCCGCTGCTGGCCGTGCCGGTCTCCCTCGTCGCGACATTCATGCTTTTCCCGTTGCTCGGATTCTCCATCAACACGCTCGCGCTGTTCGGTCTCGTCCTCGCCATTGGTCTCGTGGTCGACGACGCCATCGTGGTCGTGGAAGCCGTCGAGCATCACATCGAACGCGGGCTCTCGCCCAAGGATGCTGCCTTCAAAGCGATGGAGGAAGTGTCCGGACCCGTCATCGGGATCGCTCTCGTTTTGTCGGCTGTGTTTATTCCGACGGCGTTCATTCC
>JBAQJG010000043.1:0-2765 GCA_049300145.1 Chthoniobacterales bacterium
AAATGACATACGTCAAACCCGACCAACCGCTTAGCGCGGCCGTCACCGTGAGATCAGCGACGAGGAGCAACGCGCCAACTACGGCAAGCAGGCGGCCTTGCGAGCGCGCCGCGGAATAAACGCCGCCGCCATCGGGAAAGTAGGCGCAGATTACAGCGTAATTGATTCCGACCAGACCCGTTAGTAGGCAGACCGCCAGAATAATTGGCAAAGATGAAAAACCCGCCGCGATGAAGGCGAGACCGATGACGTAGGCTTTGCTCGTGCCCCAATCGCCGTAGAGAAGCGCGGCCGCTCGCTTCCAATCGACATTGCGGGGGCGATGAACACCACCGGTCTGAGTGAGGATCAAATCAGCCATCGCGCTCGGCGTTGACTCTCCATTGCCTCCCGAATGGCTGGCAAGTTCTTTCTCGTTTGCGGCGACGCTCGAAACCATGCGGAATTTCTTGACGCGCAAATGCGCGAATCGGAAGCGATTCGCAGTTCTTTGTTTCGCTTAATAGATCGACAAGTTGCCGATCTAACGGGGGAACCAGTTTTCATCCCGCCAACGCGGGATGAATCGGGTGAACGATGCGCGGCATCGAGAGCACTTAATGGCCCCAGGCCGACAGCTAACCTGGGCAGCTCTAGTTTGTTAAGTTGATGAAGCGAGTCCGAATCGGTAACCAATTCCTGATTCTGTTCTGATCAACACGGGAGTAGTGGGATCGCGTTCAATTTTCTGCCGCAGATGGGTGACGTAAACGCGAAGATATTGTCGATGCTCCTCAGATTTTGGGCCCCAGATTTCGCGAAGGATATGCCGATGGGTGAGGACGCGGCCACGATGACGCACGAACAAGCGCAGCAGCGCGTACTCGGTAGCGCTGAGTTTCACTTCATGTCCGGCCCGTGTCACGACGCGCGCGGTAAGATCGACGATTAAGTCTCCGCTCTTGAAAACGGAAAGCTCTTCTTCCGGCCGGGTCTTGCGTTGCGCGGCGCGTAAACGCGCGAGCAATTCCGGCGTGCTAAACGGTTTGGTGACGTAATCTTCCGCCCCGGCATCAAGCGCGGCAACTTTGCCAGCTTCGTCGTCGCGCACGGAAAGGACGAGGACGGGCGCCTCGCTCCATTCACGAAGGCGTTTCAGAACTTCGAGGCCCTCCATATCGGGCAGGCCAAGATCGAGCAAAATGATGGCGGGCTTGCGATTGGCAATTTCGACTAAGCCTTGCTGACCGGTCTGGGCTTCATCCACCTGATAGTTTTCGCTTTCGAGCGCGACTCGCAGAAGCCGGCGAATTTGCACTTCATCATCGATGACAAGCGCGACCGGCTTCATTTTGCAGGCGACACGCCTGCCGCCACAGTTTCGGTCGCTTCCGAGGGCAATCGCATCGGTTCGCCGATGGGAAGTCGAATGGAGAAACGGCCCCCCGCATTATTTTCGCGGTTCTGCGCAAGGATCTGACCGCCGTGCGCTTCAACGAGTTGCCGCGCGATGGACAGACCGAGGCCGAGCCCGCCCGCAGGTGTGCCGGGGCCGCGATAGAATTTTTCAAATACTTTATTTTCTTCGCCGGGCGCCAGCCCGGGACCGTGATCGGCCACAGAAATAACGAGCATGGAATCGTCGCGTGCCGCGCTCACCTCGATCGGTTGATCGCTGGTTCCGTGAGCCGCGGCGTTCGAGAGCAAAGCGCCTAACGCTTGCTCGATGAGGTGCGCGTCCACAAAAATCATGGGCAAGTTTTCCGCGATCGTGATCTTAGCGGGTTGTTTCTTTAATCCGGCGAGCGAAACTGCTTCGCGCACCAACTCACCAGGCTCGCACCATTCTCGCACCGGTTGCAAAAGTCCGGATTCCAAACGGGTTGCATCGAGCAAATGATCGACGGTTCGGGTAAGACGTCGGACGGCTTGTTGGAGTTCGGCGCGATCGGGCTGCGGCTGCTGCAACGCGGCGGAGATAGCGGCGAGCGGGGTTTTCAATTCGTGCGAGACCGAATCGAAAAGCGTTTTTTGCAGTTTCTGCGACTGATGGGCGACTTGCGCAGCGCGGCTTTCCTCCAACGCGTGCTCTTTGTTCACGAAAAGCGCGAGTTGCGCGGCAAAGGCGTCGAGCAATTCGCGTTGTTCGATTGTCGGTGGATTTAGGAGGCGCACGGTCAGCACGCCTTCGGCGCGATCGCCGGTGATGAGGGGGAGATATAATGCATCGGCGTCAGGGAGTGTGTCGGTCGATTTTCCCGCGCTCTGTTTTTTTTGAAACGCCCACACCGCGACACTTTCATCTTTGCTCGAAGGCGCGAAAGCGCTGGCGGGATGATAAGTAAGGCCGGTTTCGTCGCACAACCAAACCGCGGCGTCGGCTTGAAAAGAGTTTTTGATCAACGACAAAATTTTCGGCAGCGCTTCATCAAGATCGCTGCTGGCGGCGAGCGCGCGGGTGAAACGATAAAGTGCGGTAGCGCGTTCTTCGCCGCGGCGTTCTGATTGTTCGCGCTCGCGCAATTTTGTCGCGAGATGTCCAATCACAAGCGCGATCACGAAATAGGCGCCGAACATCAAGAAGTCGTGGAGGTGGTTGATGTAAAGAGTGAAGCGCGGTGGAATGAAGAGAAAATCCCAGAGCAACGCGCTGAGCGCGGCCAGAAAAAGAGTCGGCCACCGGCGTAATCGTGTGGCGGCGAGAACGACGGCGAGCAGATAGAAAAGCGAAATGGCCCAGTAACCAGTGTAATCGAAGATCGACAATGACAGCCCCGTGACGACAC
>JBAQJG010000044.1:0-4445 GCA_049300145.1 Chthoniobacterales bacterium
CGCTGGACAAGGGCGGGTCCTTCACCTTTCTTCTCAAGCCATGAAATCATTCGTCCTGACGATCGCTTCGCTTTTCTTTGCATTCGGCTTGTCTGCGCAAGGTGAGCCGCCAGGGTCGCAGAGCGACAAGATCCCACCACCACTCGATCCAACCAACATGGATCCGTCGGTGAAACCGGCCGACGATTTTTTCCTTTACGCCGACGGGGGCTGGATCAAGCGGACGGAAATTCCGCCCGAGTACACGCGGTGGGGCAGCTTCAACGAGCTGATTGAAAAGAACAACGACGCGCTGCACGACATCGCCGAAAAAGCGCAGCACACGGCGGTCGATTCACGAATGGCGCCGGAAACGGAGAAGGTCGGCGATTTTTATGCGAGCGGGATGGACGAGCGAACGATCGAAGCGCAACGGGCGAAACCGATCGATGAGGAATTCAAAGCGATCGACGCGATCAAAGATCGCAACGATCTGCTCAAGGAAATCGCACATTTCCACACCATTGGGGCTGGCGTGTTGTTCGATTTCGGCTCGCACGCGGACTCAAAGGATAGCGCCCATGAGCTCGCGCAAGCCAGCCAAGGCGGGCTCGGGTTGCCGGACCGCGACTATTACACCAGGACCGACGACGCTTCGAAGAAGTTGCGCGACCAATACGTCGAACATGTCGCCAAGATGCTGACGCTTTTGGGCGAGCCGGCTACGAGCGCGTCGGAAGGCGCAAAGAAGATTCTCGCGCTCGAGACGAAACTGGCGGAGGCGTCGCGCACGCGGGTGCAGTTGCGCGATCCGCAAAAGAACTACAACAAAATGACGGTCAACGAGCTGCAGCGGCTGACACCGGATTGGAACTGGAGCGATTACTTTAAAAACATCGACCTCCTCACACCGGAGAACGTAAACGTGCACCAACCGGAGTTTTTCAAGACCGCCAACGAAGTTTTCAAAAGCACGCCGCTGGAAGATTGGAAGGCCTACCTGCGCTGGCACTTGATCAACGACGCGGCCGCCGAGCTCTCCAAGGATTTCGTGGACGAAGATTTCAGTTTTAACGACCGGATCATGCGCGGAGCGCAGCAGATCAAACCGCGCTGGAAACGCGTGGTCACATCCGAGAACGCCGCGATCGGTGAAGCGCTCGGCAAATTGTACGTGGCATTCAATTTTCCGCCGGAAGCGAAGGCGCGCGCACTCGAGCTGGTCAACAATTTGAAAGAAGCGCTGGCCGACCGGATCAAGACGCTCGAATGGATGGACGAGCCGACGAAAGAGCAAGCGCTCAAAAAGCTGGCCGCAATGCAGGTGAAAATCGGTTACCCGGACAAGTGGCTCGATTATTCGCTGCTGAAAATCGATCGCGGGCCCTATGTGTTGAACAGGATGCGCGCCGCCCAATTCGAAACGACGCGCGAGCTGAACAAGATCGGCAAACCGGTGGACCGGACCGAGTGGGGCATGACTCCGCCGACCGTGAACGCGTATTATCAACCAAACCGGAACGAGATCGTTTTCCCGGCGGGCATTTTGCAGCCGCCGTTTTTCTACGCCAACGCGGATGACGCCGTGAACTACGGTGGAATCGGCGCCGTCATTGGACATGAAATGACCCACGGGTTCGACGACCAGGGGCGGCAGTTCGATGCCGACGGAAATTTGCGCGATTAGTGGTCGCCTCAATCCGCGGCTGAATTCGAGAAACGCTCACAGGCAATTGTGAATCAATACAGCGAATACGAGCCGTTGCCCGGCCAACACGTGAACGGCGAGTTGACCCAGGGCGAAAACATCGCGGACATCGGCGGAGTGAAGCTCGCTTACGCGGCATTGCAAAAGGCGCTCGCGAAAAATCCGCAGGCGCGCGATCAGAAGATCGACGGGTTCACGCCGGAGCAACGTTTCTTCCTTTCGTTTGCCAACATCTGGCGATCGAAGATCCGCGACGAAGACCAAAAGATGCGATTAACCACCGATCCGCATTCGCCGGCCCATTTCCGCGTGAACGGGCCGCTATCGGATCTGCCGGAATTTCAAAAGGCGTTCGGGATTCCGGACGGTTCGCCGATGGTGCGGGCCGCCGATAAGCGCGTGAACATCTGGTGACACCTGGAATTGGTTATGGAGTGTTGGAGAAAATGGTTTGATGGGCAACTAGCATCCGCCTGGATGCAACACTCCATTACTCCCCTGCTCCATCACTCCATTTAATCCTGTTTCGCAATCTTGCCGCCCCAGGAAAGGACCTTGGCTTTTGCGCCCGCAGCCTCCGCCTCCTTGATGTTGCCGGCGCGATTGTAAAACAACGATAAGCTCGTCCAACCGATCTGATCGTTCGGCTTAAGCTCAACCGCTTTCTTGCCAGCCTCGATCGCTTCGGTGAATCGGCCGATTTTCATCAGGGCCATCCCGAGCGCATGCCAGCCGTCAAAAAAGTCCGGGTCGACGTCTACACAGCGGCGATATTTTTCGACCGCGGTTTCGAGCTCGCCAATGGCGAGATCGCCATTTGCGTCATCGAAGATCTCGTCGCGCGTCTGCATTTTTCCAGAATCGACGACGTCGAGGTAACGTTTAACCTCGTGAAACTTGAAGGCCGGCGTCGCGCTGCCGGTCGCGCAGCCATTCGTAGAAAGCAATTTCTCGATAACGATTATCGAACGTAGCTTTCTTTTCCGGATACTTTGCCGGGTCCGCCGGTTCCCGTTTTTCCAGAACAGCAATCAGCCCACCCTGCTCCGAGGGAAAAAAGTCGCTTACTTCGCCCGGATTAAGCTGCGCCACTGCGTTTTTGATTGCGACGAGATCGGGCGGCTGCTTTAGCTCTTCCGGTTTGGCCGTTGCATCTTCCACCAGCGAAAAAGGCGGTACCTTCTCCGCTTTTAATCCCGTCTTCTGGATGGCAGCTTCAACCGGCTGACCGGACGCGCTGGCTTCACGCAGTTGTTGCGCGACCTCGGCGCCCTTGGTCGAGATCAATTCCTTTGTTCGCGAACTCTTAATTGCTTCCACCACCTTCGGCTTCGCCTCCTCGATTGTTAACGGACGCGCTTCGATCAACCCCGCGAGATGCAAAATATGGAATCCGTCCGCTACCTGAAGCGGATCGCTGTTCGGCTCCTGCACCGTTAATCCAAAAGCAGCCGCGCCAAGTTGCGGAGCGACCTTCAATTGCGGATAAGGCGCCGCCGCCGTGAACTCACCAGTGACGTGAATCGGCAGTTGAAATTTCGCCGCCACTTGTTTGAAATCCGCGCCTTTTTCCAGCAGTGCTTGCGTAAAATCGTTCGCGCGATCAGCCAGTTTCTGCAGAGCATCGATGCGCTCCTTCCCACTCAATTTCTTTTGTTCGTCATTCAACGCAAGGCTGACGAATTCGACCTTCCGCGTCTCTTCACTTTTGAATTCGGCCTTATGCGCTTCGTAGTATTTTCGAACGTCATCGTCAGTCACTTTGACGTCCTTGGCAAAATCCGCTGAGCGCAATCGGATGACGTTCACGAAAAGTTTGCCGTAACCCTCGTCGTAATTTGCCTTGCTCTCGCTTTCCGGCGGAGACGCTCCCGCCGCGACGAGCTCTATGATTCGGTTCAAGCAAAGCTGATCACGAATTAGCTGCTCGATTTGCTCTTCGCCAAGACCATTCGGTGCAAGAACGTTTTGCGTGAAGTTGTTGTACTTCTGAAGGTCGAAACCGGACGGGCCGCGAAATGCTTCCAAATTGCGGACGACATCGGCAATCGCCGACGACGTGGGCCGGATCCCAAGCCGCTCCGCTTCGTGTCTTAGAATAATAAGATTCAAGATGAATGGCACGTAAGCCTCCGCTTCGCTCTTCGCGCCAGCCGAGAGATCCCGCCCAAAGGTCGACATTCCCAGCGCCCGTGCCAGATCCAATAACCGCGCATCTCGCCGTGCTTCCACGAGCGAAATGTTGCGGTTATAGATACGCCCAAAATCATCGGGACGTATCGCGCTGTAATCCGTTTTCACGAAGTAGATACAAAACGGCAGCGCCAGGATCGCAATAACGATCATCAGCCATTGACGATGCTTGCGAAGAAGTGTGATCATCGCGTCTAACTATGTTTCGGAGCGCGCTCAATGGCAAACTGTGATGGCGGGCGTGTCGCCCGCCATCGACAATCTAAGCGCTGCTTGTCCAGCTCCGCTACGTTACTGATTATTGACGGCCATTTGCGGAGCGGGTTTGCTCAGTTCAAGCCGGTTGATTACCTTCTGAAGTAGCGCGGCTTGCTCCTTTAGTTGAGCGGCGAGCGCCTTAATTTCCTTCTCTTGTTCTTGGACGGTGCGGTGTTCTTTGAGGAACTCGTTGAGCAACATCGCGTTCACCGCTTCGTAGCGCACAGTGTAGATCTGGCCATCGGAGTCACGTACCACCAGGTCCGGGTTCACCTTGGCAACCTCCTCGGCTATCAAACCAAATTGC
>JBAQJG010000045.1:0-1740 GCA_049300145.1 Chthoniobacterales bacterium
CCCATCGTTTAGGGCCAGGACTACCGGGGTATCTAATCCCGTTTGCTCCCCTGGCTTTCGCGCCTCAGCGTCAGCAGAGGTCCAGCACGTCGCTTTCGCCACCGGCGTTCCTCCAGATATCTACGCATTTCACCGCTCCACCTGGAGTTCCACATGCCCCTACCTCCCTCGAGATCTCCAGTATCCATGGCCCTGCCCCAGTTAAGCTGGGGGCTTTCACCACAGACTTGGAGACCCGCCTACGCGCCCTTTAAGCCCAGTGATTCCGAACAACGTTTGCACGGTTCGTCTTACCGCGGCTGCTGGCACGAACTTAGCCCGTGCTTCCTCCAGGGGTCGATCAACCCTTGCGGGCTTTCTTCCCCTCGACAGTGCTTTACAACCCGAAGGCCTTCATCGCACACGCGGCGTCGCTCGGTCAGGCTTGCGCCCATTGCCGAAGATCCTCGACTGCAGCCTCCCGTAGGAGTCTGGCCAGTGTCACAGTGCCAGTGGCGCAGGTCGTGCTCTCACACCTGCTAGGCATCTTGGCCTTGGTGAGCCGTTACCTCACCAACCAGCTAATACCACGTGAGCCCCTCCCAGGGCGAAACTCTTTTGGTAGCAAGGGCATGCGCCCTCGTTACGTCGCCGGGTATTACCCTTCCGTTAGGAAGGCTATCCCCGTCCCCAGGGTAGGTTACCCACGCCTTACTGCCCCGTTCGCCACTTCCCCCAGCAGAGTTACCCCCACTGGGATTCGTTCGACTTGCATGCCTAATCCACGCCGCCAACGTTCGTTCTGAGCCAGGATCAAACCCTTCAAAATGAATTAGCGCTCAGACGGCCCGAAGGCCGTTTGATGAACTAACCGCAGCCGCACTTGACGTTTACGTTTCGCGAGAATCTCGCGAAACGGCAAGCAGGGCTGCTCGAAGCGTTTGAGGTCGCCAAACCGACATGACTCAAAGAACTTGCGGTAGCAGTTGCCTTGCGGCTTCTGCCACTCACAAGAGGAATGTGTCACGCCGGATGGCGTTCCACATCCTCGCTTTGGCTCGGTCCTGCCGTATTGTCAAAGAGCATCGGTTGAAGGAGGGACCAAGCCCTCCTCATTCGTTCTACTCAAGATTGGATGCGCCGGCCAGAGGGACGATTCGGAAAGGTGCGCGGTTTTCGCGATCTTCAGGGCGACGTCAAGGGAAAGTCGAGGACGTTGTTCGTGCCGGCTACGACTTCCCTCTTCATGTTGCCGTCGGCGCCGTACTGAGGCGGGACCTGGTTCATCAGGCGCACGTGACGCTGATCGCCGGTTCCCGGCACGGTTTGCAGGAGGGTGATAATCACCCGATGCTGGCCGGGGACCGCGCCGGGCTGTCCGGTGGCGGCCGTCAGCGTGTATTCGCCGTCAGCGTTGGTCTTACCCGTCGAACCGGGCCCGGCATCGATCGATCCTTCCGGAGCGATCGGCTGGAAACTGACCGTGGCGCCGATCAGGGGGACACCGTGGAGCGTCACTTTCCCCGATACCGGAGCGAGGGATTGACCTCCGCAACCCACGGCGAATACCACGACCAGGCCGAGCAGCAGACGACTTCGCATAAATCGTTCTCCGAAGGACGCCCCTGTTCCTCAAAACGTGATATTGGTCTCTCCGCCGGCGATGGTGGAGAGAGCCTGGAACACGTTCATGTCAATGTTGACGGACAGGGCGTGGACCGAGCCGTCGGCGAACACGAAGTTGATGACGCCGTCGTGCAG
>JBAQJG010000046.1:0-5930 GCA_049300145.1 Chthoniobacterales bacterium
GTCCGCCGCCGCCGATGCTGGCAATGACTGCCTTCGTGTCGGGCGCGTCTTCGAGAATCTCAAGACCCATCGTTCCATGACCGGTGATGAAATTGTGATCGTCGAACGGGTGGACAAATGTTCCTCCGGCTCCGGGATACGAACGCTCCTCAAGCGCCTTCCACGCGACATCGTACGACACTGGGATGAGCTTTGCGCCCAGCGCGCGCATTCGTTCAATCTTTGATTCCGGCGCGGTCTCGATCACGACAACGGTGCACGGCACGCCCGCCCGTCGCGCAGCGTAGGCCACGCCTTGTCCTGCATTCCCAGCGCTGATCGTCCACACGCCGCGCTTGCGCTCGGACTCTGGCAACATTGCCACGGCGTTGGTCGCGCCGCGCAATTTGTAGGCGTTGATCGGTTGGAGGTTCTCCAACTTGAGACGGATGTCGGGATAGTCCGGTCCCAGTTCGAGACGAACCAATGGCGTGCGCACGATCGCGTTTGCGATTCGTGTGCGCGCTTCTCGTATCTCAGCCAATTCGATCGGCCGGACGGCCTCGAGCGTCGTACGCATTAACGATTGTCGATTTAGCCCGGCGGCCAGGCCAGTGCCCTTTTGCCCAACAAATGCACGTGCAAGTGCGGGACACTTTCACCTGCGTCCGGCCCGCTGTTGATCACGACTCGGTAGCCGCTCTTTTCGACGCCAAGTTTTTTGGCAAGATCACCGGCAACCAGCAAAAGCTTTCCGAGAATGGCGCGATTGGCTTCAGTTGCCGCCGCTAAGCGCGGGATCACCTTTTTCGGCACGATCAAGACGTGTACCGGCGCTTGCGGATTCACGTCATGGAATGCGATCGCGTCATCGTCTTCCCAAATGATCTGTGCCGGAACTTCCCGCGCGATGATCTTTTCAAAAATCGTCATGGCAATTTCAGAAGTCCCGCCTTCGCTAACTCTCCTTCACAAAGATTATCGCAACGAACACTTCAGCCGCTCAATGGTAGTTGTCGATGTCAGCCTTTCGCGGATGAAGCAGACGATTTCTTCACGGAGAACGTCGCACGCGCGCGTCCAGACCTTTGTCCGCTGCAAATACTTCACGCAAGCTTGCAATGAGCAGAGTTGCAAATTGTCCACGCCGGTCTCAATCAGTGCGTGAATTCGCTTCTCCAGGAGATCGAAAAAGGCCAGCTCGTACCCAGTGCTCGCCTGGTGAGCGATTTCCAGGAGCGAAATCGAGATCGGCGGCGGCGCCGGCGCGAAGTACGGGATGATCTCTTTGTAACCAATGGCTTTCAGGACGTAGCGCACGGTTTGCGAAAGCTGGCTGAACGCGACCACGTTCTCGTCATTCCTCAACCGCAGATAAAACGCGATGCTCTCCGTCACGTGATCGGTAAGCCACCAGCTTGGGTAGCCGGCCTGGTCGGCCGCGCGGTTGATCGCGGCGTGCAGCCAATCGCGATTGAACTCGAAGAGCTGCCCGGAATCGCAGCGCAGATACGGAAATTCTTCTTTAAACGCGACCATGATTTGCTGGCTCCGGTGGAAATAATTCTCGCTGCGTCGAGTCCGGTTTCACGCGCCGTCCGAGCGCCTGGATAGCATCGACAAATTGATCCACATCTTCGAAGCGCCGATGCACCGAGGCGTAACGCAAATACGCGACCTCATCGATGCCGCGCAGTTTCTCCAGCACCTTGGCGCCGATGTCCGTTGAGAGAACTTCGCGGCCGCTGGTTTCGAGATCGTGCACAATTTCATCGACGACTTGCTCCAGGGTCACGAGACTGATCGAGCGTTTCTCAAAAGCTTTTGCGAGACTGCTAGCAAGTTTGCGCCGATCGAAGGGCTCATGCGTGCGATCGCGTTTCACCACCCGCAGATCGGAGCGCTCGATTTCTTCATAAGTCGTAAAGCGATATCCACAGCTCAGGCATTGGCGACGCCGGCGAATGCTGGAACTATCCCGAGATTGGCGGGAATCGATGACCTTGTCATCACGCGACCCGCACTTGGGGCAACGCATAGTGTTAGGCAAGCATTTAACGCACCACGCCTTGTGGCGTCAATGCATGTTTCGAAAATGTTTCAGATTTCGATTTTGATTTGATGCTTGTGCTCCTGCTCGTCTTCGTATTTCTGCCGTCGGGTTTTTCAGAAAGGCTGAGATGAATAGGATCGAATCGCTAGTTGGGCTGATCTTGAGAAGGCTTTCGAGGCCGGGACGGAGTTGGTGACGGCTTTGACTTGCCTCGGGTTGGCTGGGCAGCGTTCGGCTGGCTGACGTTTGGCCTGTTAGGATTTGGCACACCGCTGCCCACCGTCCTGCCAGGCGTCGGCGATCCAGAAGCTGAACCGGGTGGTCCGAAGTGTTGTCCCCCTTGACCGCGACCAGGTCGCCCGCCAGGTCCCCTCGGTCCAAAACCGGGAACGAACGGCGCTACTCCCACAGTTACTGGCAGCCCGGGATAAACGCGCGGACCGCCAGTTGGCGGTGCGGCGGAAATCAGGCCCTGCCTGGGCAGTGGCGGAAAACCCGTGATCAGCGGCGACGTTTTCATGAATTGATCGAGATCAATATCAACCGGCGGGGGAAGCCTGGTCGCGCCTGGCGGAACGTCTAACATTTGTCCCGCGCGGACATAGGCAGATTCGCTTCGGTGCTTGTTCAAGGAGAGGCGCGCGCCTCCTTCGAGGACGATCAATTTGTTGCGACCGGATCGCGCCGTTTCCAAGGTCAGCGTTGTGCCAGTGATGCCCACGGTCACGGCATCCGTCGTCACGTGTGCGCCGCCGGAATCCTTTGGCACGCTGAGAAGGACTGACCCGCTGCCCAATTCGATGTTGCGCCCGGCGCCGGTGAAACTAAAAACGGTATTTGCGCCCAGGCGGGTGATGGTTAGATCCAGAAAAGTGAGTTCCGATCGTGAATCGTCGCCGGTGCGCACGCCAGTGCCTTCGCGCACCTTATCGTTCACCACGGCGGCTCTCGCCGCTGATTTGGATGAGAGAAGCTTAACATCCCGAATAATCCAGGTGACACGGCCTTCCTTTTTCGCTGCGTCCGCTGCCACAAGCAGATGTTGGCTGATGAGCAGCAGCAGAGCGGCCGTAGAGCTCGTTAGAATTTTATGCGTGGGATTCATCGGGCCCGCATCTCTCCTGCCGGCCTGGCTAATCTTGTTACCGATTTCACGTTGAGGTGTCGATACATTTACTTTGATGGCACACGTGCCGGTTTCGTCGCCACCGAAACTGTAACGGTCCGCGGCTGCGATCAAGGCTGAAAGGAATCGGGCAACCTATACTGCCGCCGCCGCTTTGCGGGCGGTACTTTTCCTAGGGCGCGGCGTTTTCTCGGCGAATTCGAAACCGACTTTGCCGTTTTCCAATTTCAGATGCGCAGAAAATGGGCGTCCTTTTTTCGAAATGAACTTCGGCAGGAGATCGGTCTTGCCGGCGGTGATAAGTTTTTGCACCTGCTCCTTGGGAATTTCGCGGTGCAGAATCATCTTGCTTATTCGAAAAGTGCATGTCTTCGGCGAAGCGATCGCGTTTTCGCAAGCGTAGGCCCGCTCGAGAACATAAACCTGCCCTTTTTGGCAAACTGGACACAAGCCGAGCGCCTCGTGCCGCGCGGTGTCGATTTTTTGTTCGGCATCGAGCCCGTTCTCGCCAAAGTCGAATTGCGGCTTTTTGTCGTCGCCAATTTTTACCACTGCTTCGAAGGGCCGCCCTATTCTGGAACGAAAGCCCTGCAACGGCCCCACCCGTCCTTTCGTTAACAAATCGCGCACTTCGTCGGGTTCGAATTGGCGGGACGCCATTGTCTTCCACATGAGCCAATCGCACGCCTGGCATCGAAACGTTTTGTAGTCTTCTTTGATCGGGCCACTCCCGCAGTTTGGACATTTGACGTTGATCGTAGCGTATTCGCCCTCGATCGTTTCGCCCCGGAAATTTTTGACTTTCTCCACGATCTCGCGGGTCAATCCACGGATGTCCTCCATGAAATGGCGGCGGTCGAGTTTACCATGCGCCATTTGTTTAAGACGAAATTCCCACTCGCCGGTCAGCTCCGGTTTACTCAGAACGTCGGTCTGCAGATTTCGCAGCAGCGTGATGAGCGAAAGTCCTTTTGCTGTGACGATGAGCTCCTTCCCTTTGCGCTCGACATAACCGTCGCGAATCAAACCCTCTATGATTTGTGCGCGCGTGGCCGGTGTGCCCAATCCGCGCTCACTCATGGCAGCGCGAAGCTCTTCATCATCGACGAGTTTCCCGGCGCCTTCCATCGCGGAAAGCAGCGTCGCTTCGCTAAATCGAGCAGGCGGTTTCGTTTCGTTTTCCTTGACCTCAATCGCGAGCACTTTCGCCCGTTCGCTAGGCGAGATTGGCACAATTGCCTGTTCATCTTCGCCAGCCGCTTCTTTCCCGTAAACAGACAGCCAGCCGGGATCGACGATGATTTTTCCCTCCGTTTTGAACGGCTCCCCTTCGACACGCGTAATCCGCGTGGTCACTTCAGACTGGGCGGCCGGATAGAAGACCGCGATCGTGCGGCGCGCGACCATGTCGAAAATCTTGCGCTCGAACTCATCGAGATGCGACGACGAAGTGCCAGTTGGAATGATTGCGTGGTGGTCGCTCACTTTCGCGTTATTGAACACGCGCTTAATCGGCTTGACCCATTCATTGCGCAACGCCTTCTCGGCATGAGTGGCGAGCTTTGGATCATCGAAACTCGCCATAACTTTGCGCACCTGGGCCAAATTGTCCTCCGGCAAATAACGAGAATCGGTTCGCGGATAGGTCAGCACCTTGTGCTTTTCGTAGAGCGCCTGCGCGAGTTGAAGCGTGCGCCGGGCGCTCAATCCAAAGCGATTGTTCGCTTCGCGCTGGAGCGTAGTTAGATCATAAAGAAGCGGGGAAGCCTGTGTAGTCGGTTTCTTTTCTTCCCTAATTTCACCGGTCTTGCCAGCGCATTTCGCCTCGATCGCTGCGGCCTGCGCCCGGCCCCAAATCCGCTCGGCGCGCGCGTCTTCATCCCCGTCCTTTTTAAAGTTCTCGTCGAACCACCGCCCACGATAGCTCCCTGCCTGAACACCGAAATCGGCATAGACCTCAAAATACGGGCGTGGCTTAAACGACCGAATTTTTTCTTCGCGCCCGGCAAGAATCGCGAGGGTCGGCGTCTGCACGCGACCCGCGGCAGTCTTCTGAAACCCACCGCTGCGGGAATTAAAAGAAGTCAGTGCGCGCGTCGCATTTATACCGACCAGCCAATCGCTTTCGGCGCGCGAGATTGCGGCATCTGCCAAGGGCCGCATTTCCTGCTCGGAACGCAGATGTTCGAACCCGGCACGAATCGCTTCCGGGGTCATTGATTGCAACCAGAGCCGGCGCGTCGGTTTTTTTGCACCCGCCCAGCGCATGGTGTTGCGAAAAATGAGTTCGCCTTCACGACCGGCATCGCAGGCATTAATGATCTCTGTTACATCGGGCCGTTTGATCAAACTCTTGAGCACGAGCAACCGCGCCGTGTTCTTCTCAATCGGCACGAGATCGAAGTGGTTGGGTAGCACCGGAAGATTCTCCAGGTTCCATTTCCCGCGCTTTACCTCCGCGCCTTCGGGCGGAACCATCTCGACGAGGTGACCGACCGCCGAGGAGATCACATATCGATCGTTCTCGAAAAAATCCTTCTCGTGCTTGAATTTGCCCAGGGCGTGCGCGAGATCGCGCGCCACACTTGGCTTCTCAGCGATGATGAGGGACTTGGTCATGGAGCGTGAAGGGAACCTCAGATGTGCTGAATATGCAAATCGCAGCAGGTTGCGAGCCTCGGTAGGCTTACGAAATCAGGCGCCGCCGGACATAACCCGCACTTCTTGCGCTGTCTCTATCGCATCTGTCTCAAATCAGCCAAGCTTTACAAA
>JBAQJG010000047.1:0-5655 GCA_049300145.1 Chthoniobacterales bacterium
AAGATCGACAAGGTGATCATTTCCCAAATCGCCGCGTCATCGCGCCATCCCAATGCTGATCGCTTAACCGTCTGCGAAGTCGATGATGGCAGCGGAACGAAACGCCAGATCGTTTGCGGCGCGACTAATTACAAAGTCGGCGACAAAGTTCCGCTCGCACTTCCGGGTGCAAAGTTGCCGAACGGAACTGAGATTCGAAAAAGCAAACTGCGTGGCGTTGAATCGGAAGGAATGCTTTGCAGCGCGATCGAGCTCGGACTTGGCCAGGATGCGGCCGGACTTTTGATTTTATCGCCGGAAGCGAAAATCGGCGCGCCCATCGCCGATCTTTTTCCCGGAGACACGATTCTGCATGTCGAAATCACACCTAACCGTGGCGATTTACTCAGTCATTTCGGACTCGCGCGCGAAATCGCGGCGCTCACGAACAAGAAAATTGTAGGGCAAGCGCATCGCTTGCCGGCAGGCGGAGCGCCTGCCCTACAAAAAAAGGGCGTGACCATCACCGCGACTCGCGAATGTCCATTTTTCTCCGCCCGTAAGATCGACAACGTGAAAGTCGGACCGAGCCCGCAGTGGTTGCAGGCGAAGATCGAGAGCGTCGGTATTCGCTCGATCAACAACATTGTCGACATCTCTAACTTCGTCATGCTCGAGCTGGGTCAGCCGACGCATGCGTTCGACGCCGATAAATTGAAAGGCGTGATCAACGTGCGACTCGCTCGGGAAGGCGAAAAGTTTCTCGCGCTGGACGGTAAAACTTATTCGCTCAAGCCGGACACCTGTGTCGTCGCCGATCAAGAGCGCGCCGTCGGCATCGGTGGCGTGATGGGCGGCGAAGAAACCGGCGTGACCGATTCGACGAAAAATATTTTGCTCGAAGCTGCTTACTTTCTGCCGGCGAGTATTCGGCGTAGCGCGCGAAGCCTGAGTTTGCCAAGTGATGCGAGCTATCGATTCGAGCGCGGGGTCGATCCGGGGATGGTGCTTAGCGCCTCGCAGCGCGCGACCGAACTGATCCGGAAGATCGCGGGCGGAACGCCAGCAAAAGAAGTTGGAGCGGCCGGAGAAGTTCCGGCGAATCCAACAGACATTTCGTTGAGTTACGAAAAGTGCGACCGCGTGGTTGGCGTCGCGATCAAACCGAAAGCGGTCGATGAAATTCTGACTGGCTTCGGTTTGAAGAAAACCAGTGCTGCCAAAACGACGAAATGGAAAATTCCGAGTTATCGCCGGGATTTGAAGCGCGATGTCGATCTTATCGAAGAAGTGGTGCGCGCTTATGGCGCGGAGAAAATTCCCGGCAGTGATCGCAGCCGCGCCATGCCTTCGAGTTTAGCTGATAGATCGCACGACCTCGAATCGGCTCTACGTGAGCGATTAGTTGCACGCGGACTTTCCGAAGTGCGCACCTCGAAGTTAATTCCGCGCAATGCGCCCGCATTCAGCGAGAATGCAATCGCACTACAGAATCCGCTCAGTGAAGATCATGTGGCGTTGAGACCGAGCTTGCTTTCAGGATTACTGGGCGTTTTTGAAAGAAATGTTCGGGCGGGTGCAGAACGTGTAGCGCTTTTCGAACTGGGCCGCGTTTTTGTTCCGCCTAGTGGGCGGGAAGAAAGGCGTGCAGGATTTCTTGTTTGGGGAAAGATTGTTAGCGACCCCCATTGGAGAACAGCCGATCAAGGCCAGCTAGACTTTTTCGATCTCAAAGGAGCCGTTGAGTCTGTGTTTCCCCAAAAGCTATCTTTTCAACGCAGCACGCGGCCGACTCTTTCACTTGCCGGGGAAGTTTATGCCGGTAACCAGCTGATCGGTATTGCAGGACAACTATCCAGATTCTCGTTGAAGATTGATGCGCCGGGCGACGTCTTCGTCGCCGAACTATCGCTGGATCGTCCTGTTCAGGGCCTTGGCTCAAGAGCTACGTTTCGCGAGTTTGGAAGATTCCCTGCAATCACGCGCGACATTGCAATGGTTCTTTCGGAAGAGCTGACTCACGAAGAAATATTGAAAGTAATCTTTCTCGGAAATCCGCCTTGGCTGGAAAGGGCCGAATTTTTTGATCAATTTGTCGGTGTTGAAGCCGCGCGACGATTTGGTCCGAACAAAAAGTCGGTCGCATATCGATTGACATATCGAGACCGGAGTCGCACACTGACAAGTGAGGAAGTCACTGCGGCGCACGCGAGGATTCGCGAACGCTTGCAGCGCAAACTCGGCGCACAATTGCGCGAGTAGTTCTTTGAGAAGGGGAGCCGTTCGTTGAGGGTTGGGCAGGAAACCAGTGTTTTTCTCTCAACTCTCAACCAACGGCTCTCAATAATCCCGGATGTTTTCGGGATGTAAAGATTTACCCTGCGATGTTCGAGATTACAGGTGTGATTCCCGAACCGATAGTTGATAAATTAAGGAGGCTTGGTCGCACGAAGAAGATGACATGCCTTAATTGGAAGTCAGACGCTGCGGCGACGGTCATCCGCCCGTAACCGAAAGGGAACGGGATATCCGCCTAAACGGCACCGGCGGGGTAAAATTTTGCGTTGCCCGGATCGAGAAATCGGTCCGGGCATTTTCTTTGTCCGGAAGCAAAAGCCGAACGCTCAACATCCAGCCCCGCAATCGGAGCGAGTTCTTCATTTGAGCGTTGGACGTTGTGCGTTAACCGTTGGACGTTCTCTTTTGATGAAAGCGCTGCTCGCTCTCGAAGACGGTCGTTCGTTCGAAGGCGAATCGTTTGGCGCGACCGGCACGCGTGTCGGCGAGATTTGTTTCAACACCGCGATGACCGGTTATCAGGAAGTGCTGACCGACCCGTCGTATCGCGGCCAGATCGTGGCGATGACTTATCCATTAATCGGAAATTACGGCACGAACTCACTCGATCAGGAAAGCCGCTTGCCACACGTGCGCGGTTTTGTCATCGAAGAGCTCAGCGAAGTCCCGAGCAACTGGCGCTCGGAGATGTCGCTCGGTGAATATTTGCGCCAGTGGGATATCCCTGGCGTCCAGGGAATCGACACCCGCGCGCTCACGCGGCATCTGCGAACGCGTGGCGCGATGAAAGCTTGCCTAACGACTGACGAAATCTCCCCCGCTGAGGCGACGCAACGCGCAGGTGAAAGCGAAGGAGTCATCGGGATGGATTACGTGCGTGAAGTCACTGCGCCGGCGATTTACGAATGGGATCCAGACGACAGGCTGAGCCAATTTTGGTCGGTCAGGAACGGAAACGCGAGCGCTTCGCCAAAGCAGCCTCTGCCGCCTGCGCGATTTCATATCGTGGCCTACGATTACGGCATGAAGGAGAATATTCTGCGTCGGCTGCGCCAGAATGGATTTCGCATCACCGTTGTGCCGGCGACGACGAGGACCGATGAAACGCTCGCGCTCAACCCCGACGGAATTTTCCTTTCCAACGGGCCGGGCGACCCGGCAGCGCTCCCGTATGCGCACGAAGCCGTGCGCGGGTTGATGGGCAGAAAACCAATCTTCGGCGTTTGTCTCGGCCATCAGATTCTTGGGTTCGCATTTGGTGGATCGACGTTCAAATTGAAATTCGGACATCGTGGCGCTAATCAACCGGTGAAAGATTTGCGCACCGGAAAAGTGGCGATCACCTCGCAAAATCACGGCTTCGCCGTCGATCCAAACTCACTGCCGTCAAATATTGAAGTCACCCACATCAATTTGAATGACGGCACCGTGGAAGGAATGCGGCACAAAGGGTTGCCCATCTTCAGCGTACAATACCACCCGGAAGCCGCACCTGGGCCGCATGACGCGTCCTATTTTTTCGCGGAATTTACTGATTTGATCGACAAGGAGAAACAATCGAATCGTGAAAATTGACCGTTACACTGAACGGCGGATATTCTCGCATGTTTAATTCAACCACGAACAATCCAACTGTTCTGAAAATCGCGGTGACAGCGATTTTCACCGCAGCTCTGGCTTTCTCTCCTCTTGCTTTGGCCCAAGAGCCAAGCAAGGAAAAGGCTGAGAAAGAGGTCACCGGCGAAGTGGTCGATATGATGTGTTACGTCGATCACGGCGCAAAAAGCGAGAAACACGCCGCCTGCGCAGCCAAATGCATCAGAGGTGGCGGACCGGCCGGCATCACGAGCGAAGGCAAAACCTATCTCGTTGTCGGCGATCACAAACCGATGAATGATCAGCTCGCCGAATACGCCGGCAAGACCATCACCCTCAAAGGCAAAGTTGCCGAGCGCGACGGCATCTCGATGATCGAGAACGCCGAGATCGTTAAGAAATAAATAGACCGGGTAATTCAAGCGGGCGCGCAAGATCGACAACCGAATTGCGCGCCGCTTTGCGTACGGCCTGTAACCGCCGCCCTGCGCGCTCGCCGCGGGGAGCGGCTACAGCCGCCTCAGCGCCACCACCTCGCGCAACATCCGCAAACTGTCGTGCACGAATTGGACTTTGCTTCCTTCGTGATGATTCCAGCGCACCGGAATTTCGCGCAGGCGCAGGCCGGCACGCTGCGCGAGATAAAGCAACTCAACGTCGAAAGCAAAGCCATCGATCCGAGCGGCTTCGAGAATCGGGCGGCAAACATCGAGACGAAACGCTTTAAATCCGCATTGCGTGTCCCAAAACGGCAGACCGGTCGCGACGCGCACGAGCAGGTTGAAAACGCGGCCGCCCTGCTCACGGCGCCACGGTTGATGATGACCGATCAAGCTGCGATCGAGCGAGCGCGAGCCAAAGGCGATGTCGAACTTTCCGCTTGCGATCGGATCGATCACTTTTGGCGTCTCCTCGAGCGGCGTGGAAAGATCGGCATCGAAAAACAAGCCAATCGCTTTTTGCGCCGCCAGTAATCCCGTGCGGACGGCCGCCCCTTTGCCACGATTCGGAGAATTTTCGAGTAAACGCGCCGGGATTTTCGCCCCAGACAAGACTTCACGTGCAATTGTCCCTGTGGCGTCGGTTGACCCATCGTTCACGACGATTAACTCGTTTCTCGGGTTGACCTCCTGAAGATAATCGAGCGTTGCGCGAACGGTCTGACCGATACGCGACGCTTCGTTAAAGACGGGAATGACGACGGAGAATGCTGGCAGCATGGTTATAACAATCCCGCTCGTTCGCCGCGGCGAGCGCTACTTTTCTTATCTATAAATCTCGACGACAAACTCGCCATCAACACCGACATGTCCGCGATACATACCGGAGGTGTTGAACGGCAAAGCGATGTTGCCGTCGTGATCGACGGCGATCAATCCACCTGTGCCGCCGAGTTTGGCGACTTTGTCGAGCACCATTTGCGCTGCCTCTTGCAATTTCATTCCGCGATATTCCATCAGTGCCGAGACGTCGTGTGCGACAACGGAACGAATGAAGTATTCGCCATCGCCGGTAGCCGAGACCGCGCAGGTGGCGTTGTTCGCGTAGGTGCCGCCGCCGATGATGGGTGAATCACCGACGCGCCCGACTTTTTTGTTCGTCGTGCCGCCGGTGGAAGTCGCCGCTGCGAGGTTGCCGTTTTTATCCAGCGCGACGGCTCCCACTGTTCCATGTCGATCTTGATCGGTAACAATGAATTTCTTTCCGCCAACCCCGCCGCTTTTCTCGGCCTCTTTCATTTTCTGCCAGGCCTGCCAGCGCTCTTCGGTGTAAAAATATTTT
>JBAQJG010000048.1:0-14739 GCA_049300145.1 Chthoniobacterales bacterium
CCCTTAACCCGACCAACAAACTCTATGACTTGATAAACCACCTACCACACTCACCCGCCACGCTTGACATCTTACATAGGGGTTAGACCTCATCGCGTTAAAGCAACCAGCGGATGATTGTGACGAAGCCAACGAAAGTGCATATGGCAAGGACGATGAGAATCGGATACACGACGAACGGAATGAAACGATTGAAACGTGACTGCCGAGGGGACATGGCAGGCAAATCCTCACGACGCTCGAACCAGTCGAAGCCAACGTCGCTTTCCTCTGAAAGGAGATGACGAATGTCAGCGGTAATCAAGTGCGGCCTGCGCGCGTCATGGGGAGCAAATGCTGCCTTGAGAAATTCGATGCCCAGACGGAGATAGCCGCGCTGATTTGCGATGACGCGGCTCTCGTCCGGACCACCGCCATACTGTGAAAGCTGAACCTGCGCGCCATCAGCGGGAACCAAGCTGTCGATCTGCGCGATTAGCTTCTTGAGTTCGGCCTGTTCGCTGTCGTTCATGGGCGAGTGGCTTTAGGTCTAACGAGACGGAGCTGAGCCACCGCTGGCGGAAGCGAGCTTTGTTTTACTCTCAACTATCATCTCTCAACTCTCAACTTTCTTAGCACAACGCCAGCGGTTGGCTGGAGCGCGATTGGTTAGGCGACGGCATTGGCTGAAACCCCTAGACGTTGAAATAGTGGCTCTAGGCTCAGAAAACCGTCGCGAATACTGAGAGCCTCACGGCGGAGAGAGATTCGCGAAGCTGCGTCGGAACACAGGAGTGCCACGATGAATACCGCAGCTGTGCTGTAACTAATGGCGCGATTGAGGGCTTCGGCCGAAAGGAAAATGCCTAGCGCTGTTGTGTCGGGTCCGAACACATGGTGTAAACCAGACGGTAGGTCAGCCAAGCCCTGCCGCATCGAAAGTAGCGGATTCGCGTGTTTTGCCATGCACATGAATTCATAGGCTTTTCGCCAATCGTCTCTTGCTGCCTGATCAGGGATGCCGAGTGCGTTCAGCGTTGCATCGATGCCCAGCCTGACGTTTCGCGGATAAGATTGGCGGCGGTCTGCATGTCTTGCGCATTCAGCCGCGCGATCGTTGTTCTCGCCAACGTAGGCCAGAGCGCCGAGTATCTCCATCATAGATGCTGCCAGGCCCATAGCCTGAAGGCAGTATCCGAAAGAGCTTGCCATTCCGCAGACCCTCATATCGCAGGAGAGGCGCGCAAGAAGAATCAGCCCGACTTTGGTAGCGGGTTCGTTGTTAGGATGCTCCGCGAGAGTTTCGGTAGCTTTTTCAAATAGGGTGTCTGTTCGACTCGCCAACTCGGCTAGCGGTCTAATCTGCTTAAGAAGTTGACGCAGGGCTTCAAGCTCGTCAGCGTTAGGGTAACTCATGAATCAGAGGGTTTAAGGATTGTAATATGGCCACGCCTAACGAGTATTCGGTCCAATTATTGCGCCTTTAAAGAGGTAATTTTTGGGTCTAATCCGCTTGGCTTCTTTTGCAAGCGTCCCTGCATTGCTGAATATGCAGGGCAGTCTATTCGATCGAGCAAAAATCGACAATGCCAAATCGGGTAGAAACAATCCTCAGCTATTCCGTTTGCGCTTTCTCGACCATTCTCTCTCGCGCCCGGGTGAGATTGCGCCTCTCAGATCGGGTGAGACTGTCGATGCCGTAGCGTGAGATTTTCTCGAGTAGCGGATCGATTTCCTCACTCATTAACTGCTCGATAGTCATGTGCGTGTAGCGTTCGGCCTTAGCGCGATGTTGGCGCAGCAAACGTTGGAGAAATGAGGGCTGCCCGAAACCGAGGAGATGTGCGTAGAGCCATCCGGCCGCGCAACCTCCGAGATAAGCGCTGTGGCTCACTGTGCCGGTGCGCTCAACGCAAACCAATACGAGGGCCAGCGCGATTACACCGTAAGCGAGATGTTTTGCTTTCAAATGCAGCGGCACCATGAAGAATCTGGTCCCGGTTAGTTCGAGATCGGGCAGCATAGTGGCATAAGCGACAACAACAGCCGCAACGCCGCCGGACGCGGCCAGTAAAACCGTGTCCGGCGGCATGAGAAAGAGATGGCCGAGCTCGCCGCCGATCGCGCCGGCGAGATAAAGGTAAAGGAAATGTCGCTGACCGAGGATCAATTCGAGGTCGCGGCCGAGGAAATACAGGACGAGCATGTTGCCGAGCAGGTGCCATGGGCCATTGTGGAGAAACATGGCGGTGACAAATTGCCAGGCGTAGGCGTCGCGCACACCGCGATCACTGATGCCGAGGTAATCGCGAACGAACCCGGGCTGATCGGTTTCGAGAAGAAGTTGCGCGGCAAAGACGGCCAGATTCGCGCTGATCAACGTCAATAGAACTATCCGCTGGCGCTGCGTCCAGGGCTGCGTGTCGGACGCATACTTTCGGCCGGACAGATGCATCGTCCGAGAGTATCGCAACGCCGCCGAATTGTCGATTCTGAATTCGACAACTGTGCGTGCACGCCCACAAGCTGCTGCACGCCCGCTTTTTATGATTGCGGAACGGGCACCAACACGCGGAGCGTTCGTTCCCGCACTTGGAACTCAACCGGGCAACGGTTTATTGCGGAACCTGTATGAGACGTGATTCGCGAAACCGGAGGCGATATCGCGCCTCGGCTGGAAATTCTGCGACCAGCTTCGCGCGAACGTCGGTCCGACCAAGAGCTACCTGGGTCGCCGTCAGCAAGAAATTCTCATCAAAGAGTGAAGGGTGTGAATCAAAAAAAATTGTCTCGCCTGGGGGCGGTGCCGGGAGTGCTCGTAGGCCGGTTACGAAAGCGCGATACTCGTTCGTACGATCTCGTACCTTTGAGCGTTGCTGGCGGTTGGCATCTTTGTGCACGAGGAAAGTCCCCCAGCATAGCAAAATAAAAATGGCCGATGCGCCACATTCAACGAACCGGTGTGGGTTTCGCGTTTCAATCCGGACGACAACAGCTTTAGCTAGCATCGCCGCAAGGCCACATACACCCAGGAACGGAAGGTACCAGTAGAATGCAAATCGATGATTGATCAAGAAAATCACCGGTAGAAATGCGATGAAAACGTAGGCCTGAAAGAACAATGCGAGACGGTTCCGTAAGAGCGCAAAAACCAGGAGCAGTATGACACAGCCGATGCACCATATCTGCCACCGAAAACTGGTTCCGAAAAGCATATTGAGGTAAATACCGAAGCTGCTGAGCAATGTCGACGCGCCGATACTCATGTAATAAGGATCGCTGGGTATCATCCCCCTCATCGCGGCTCTTGTTAATCCGTACCATAAAGCGAGACCGCTGGGGAGTATCCAGTGAACGGCCATTCGTCGTACCATATTCTTCCTAAGAAGCAGATCATAGCTGATCCAAATGATGGGCATAGCAACGGCCATTTCCTTTCCTTTCATCGCTAAAAGCAATGCCAGCGAGGCAAATAGTACCTGTACCCAACCACGTCTCTCAGATGTCCACCAAAAAATCCCCAAGAGGGAAAAGAACGCCGCCACGAGGTCGAAAATTGTCCCAAAATCCCCGTAGATATTAGCGAAGACCGCTTGGCTCCCGAACAACATGGCGCCGACGGCGGCGCCGAGTCGCGATTGCGTGAAGCGCTTGAGGAGAAAATAGATGAGTGCTGTATTGACGGCGTGCAGACACCACGCCAGGCCGTGATATGCGCCTGGATTAAGATCGAAAAATCGTAAAAGGATCCAATAGCACATCATTCCAGCGGGTCGAAAGTACGACGAGACCGGATTCAGGATGTGCCCGAGCATGCGCGGGAAACTGGTCTGCTGGACCCAATAAAGATTGTTGAAGTCGTCCAGCGAAAAATAGGCGCCTTTGTACAGACGGTATGTGTTGAAAAGCAGGGTGCTAACGCAAAGAATGGAAACGAGCCGCAGCAGATTCGTCGGATTCCGGCAAGCACCGTACAGCTGTGCAATCACCCGCGGCGGTTTCAATGTCTTGGTTTGGATTACCGTGTGACGGCAATCAACTCTGCCATCTTACGGATTTATCACGAAGAAGCAGGTGCCAACACGCGGAGCGTTCTTTCCTGCAATTGGAACTCAACCGGGCAACTTCCGACCAGCTCCCCGTCTAACTCCACAGGAACTTCGGAGTCGCTCGTGACGCGCAACCGCCGGGTTTGGAAGTATTCGATCTCGGGGACACGAATCTCGGAACTAAAAAAGACGTCCTGAAGATATTTGATGATCTCGAGATAACCGAGCTGCTTGAAGACGATGACATCAAATAAACCGTCATCGATGAGCGCCTGTTTGAAGAACGGAAACGGCCCGCCGTAAAGCCGTCCATTTCCCACCAGGACAAAAGATCCTTCGTCGATGGAGCTGTTTTCCGATTCAAGGAAAAGGCGTGGCGGCTGGCGCGCAGCAATTTGCGCCGCGGAAATGAGATAGCTGAGCGGACCGAAACTGCGTTTCAATGTCAGACTGGTTTCTTTAACGACTTGTGCGTCCAATCCCACGCCAGCAAGCTGGACGAAGTGTTTCCCGTTTGCGCTCGGAAGATCAACCAGGCGCGTGTTCTCGCCCTGAATAATGTTCCAGCAGAGTCCGAGATCGTGCGCTGGGAGGCCGAGCTCCGTCGCAAAAACGTTCATGGTCCCGATGGGCAAGAGGCCGAGCGCGGCATTGCTCCCGGCCAAACCGTTGACCACCTCGTTGATGGTTCCGTCACCGCCAGCCGCGACAATTTTTTCGAACCCCTCCTGCGCCGCATGTCGCGCGAGCGCTTCCGCTTCGCCGGCCCGCGACGTGGCGCATACGACGCAGCCGCGAGCGACCGATTCGACCCGCGCGCGCCAACGCTTCCCTTTCTCACTTCGCGCGGCCGGGTTGAGAATGACGACGGTGTTACTCACAATTGGGACGGGGCTTTGATCTTTTCTTCAAACTGGGGCTGCGTAACATCTGCCCGTGCGAAAGGTTCGCCGAATTGGGTGGATTGCCTCTGCAGCAGTGATCGTGCTCGGCGCGATTGTTTTGCTCGGCGTGAACTTGTATGTGCAATCGCAAGGGACACAAGCGAAGATTCAGCAGGAACTTAGCCAGCGCCTCGGCACGACGCTTTACATTCGCCAAGTCAGCGTGACGCCGTGGGGCGGTCTTAAGCTTAGCGGCATCACCATTCCAGAAGTTCCCGCCATCGGCGCAACGAATTTTCTCGAGGCAAAGACTTTTCGGCTTCGCATCAAGTTCCTGTCACTTTTCTCACGGCGCTTGGTGATCAAGGAGGTATCTCTGGTCGATCCGAACGTGATCTGGCCGCAAAATGCGGACGGAAAATGGAGATTGCCAGGTTGGTCCGAAAAAGCGGAGGAGCGAAAGCAAACCCCAGCGGGCCACACCTCCACGGCTGCGGTGACTTCGCCGCCAGCAGCCGTCATATCTGAGCCGGCAGGCTCGGGGCCGGCGCAGGAGACCGCGCCCACCGGCTCCAATGAGAGCGCGGGTCCTTCGGCACGGGCGCGCAAGAGCGCAAGCAAGTCGTTTGTCCCGGAAATTCGCCGGGTCAATATAGCGGGCGGCAACTTCCGCTTTCTCGATCGGTCTGGTGGCGTGGTCGCGATCTTCGATGGCGTGAAATTTCGTTCGTTTGTGCGCAATGGGGTGGCGGTGCGCGGCGACGCGCAGGTCAAGAAAATTTCGCTGCGCGATTCTTTTTTTCTCGAACAACTGCAATCGCCTCTGCATTACGACCCGCAGGAACTGGATCTTTCTCAAATCTCGGCGCAAGCCGGGGGCGGTGAAATCGCGGGTCATTTCACCATGCAGCCGCAAGCGGAAGATTCACCATTCACTGTGAGCGTAAAGTTTAGCAACGTGGAGGCCGATCGGATTGTTACGGAAGCGGGCGGTCCGAAGGGAATCGTCCGAGGCAAACTGGAAGGCAACTTCGAAGCAGCGGGCAAGACCGCCGATCCCAATGCGCTCACAGGCGCAGGCGAGATTTTCTTGCGGGACGGACAGGTGAAGCAATACAGCCTGCTCGTGGCGCTGGGACAGATCCTGCAGATTGAGGAATTAACCCAGCTTCATCTCGATCAGGCGGAGGCGAAATATTGCATCACTCCCGGTGTGGTCACGATCGATGAGTTGATCTTGCGCTCGCCGAACATTCGGCTCTCGGCGTCCGGCACCGTCACGTTCAACGGCAAACTGCAACTCGAATCGCAGCTCGCGATCAACGAAAAAATCCGCAGTCAGCTTTTCAAAGCGATTCGCCAGAATTTCCGGCCGATTAATGAGCCCGGGTATTTCGCTCTCGATTTTCAGGTCGGTGGTTCAGTTGATCACCCGAAATCGAATCTGATGGAGAACCTGGTGGGACGCGATCTCAAGGATCTCGGCGACGTCATTAACAGTTTCCTCGGCGGCGGGAAGAGCGAGCGACTGAAACAGAAAAAACCGGCCGGAACAGAGCCTGAGACTCCACCGGCTCCGGTCCCGTCGCCATGAGAGTGATCGCCGGCTCAGCCGGCGGAATCCAGTTGACCGTTCCGCGGCATGGCGTCCGGCCGACGATGGATCGAGTGAAAGCAGCGATCTTCTCCAGCTTGGCCGATCAAGTGATCGGCGCGCCCATTCTCGATCTTTTCGCCGGAAGCGGCGGGCTTGGGATTGAAGCGCTCAGTCGCGGCGCAGCCTCTGTTCTCTTTGTCGATGAAGATCGGCAATCCATCGCCGCGATCGAGAAAAATCTGGCGAAAACAAAACTGAGCGGCCGTGTTCGTCAGCAGGACGTTTTTGAATTTCTCCGGCATTCCAGTCTGGCCGAAAAATTCCGGATCATTTTCGCCGATCCGCCCTACGAGAAAACGAAAGCTGGCGAGCGCTTTACCGAAGGACTCCTGGCAAATGCAGCGTTGGCCCAATTGCTCGAGCCGGGCGGCGTCTTCGTTTTAGAGAAACGGCCGGCGGAGCGCGTTCCCGACACGGAATTATGGAATGTCATTCGCGCAAAAACCTATGGCGCGACCGAAGTCTTGTTCTTGCGACATGCGCCATCGCCTCTCCGAATTATGCCGGCCACGAAATGATTCGTTTTCTTTACAATCTGGTTTGGCCGCTCGGTCTGCTGTTTTTCTTGCCGGGCTATTTGGTGAAGATGTTCCGGCGCGGCAATTACCGGCATAAGTTCGGACAGCGTCTCGGAATTTACGATACCGCTCTTCGCGCGCGGCTCTCCGCGCAAAAATCGACCTGGCTGCACGCGGTCAGCGTGGGCGAAGTCATGGTTGCGCTCAAACTCGCGGAAGCGATCAGGGCGCTGGGAGCGGATGCGCGCTTTGTTCTTACCACGACCACGACAACCGGGTTCGCGTTTGCACGTAAGAGCGCTCCGAGTTGGATCGAGGTGCTCTACACGCCACTTGATTTCTGGCCGATCATGCGACGCGCCTTCGCGACGATTCGACCAGCCAAGGTCGTTCTGGTCGAAGCGGAAGTTTGGCCGAATCTCGCGGCCGAAGCGCACGCGCGCGGAATCCCGCTCGCGCTGGTCAACGCGCGCCTGTCCCCGCGATCCGAAAAGAGATTTCGCCGGTTTCGATTTTTTGTCAGCCCGACCTTTCGGCTTCTCGATCTGGTCTGTGTGCCAGAGCCGCCGGATGTCGATCGCTGGGCGGCCATCGGCGTTCTCCCAGACCGCGTCCACGTCGTTGGCAGCGTCAAGTACGATCCGGAAACTATCCATGTCGATCCAACCCTCCCCGAGCGAATGCTGCGCGACTTGGGAGTCGATCGGAATCGGCCCGTCATCTTGGGCGGGAGCACTCACGCCGGTGAAGAAGAAATTCTTGCGGAGGCTTTTCCCCGCTGGCGCCAGGAGTTTCCGTCCATCTTTATGATCATCGCACCGCGACACGCGGAGCGAGCCCTCGAAATTCGGCGGCAACTCGAGCGGCGTGGATTGCGCGTTGCGCTGCGCAGCCGGCCAACTCCAACTCGCGACCCCTCGCCAGATTGCATGATTCTCGACACCACTGGAGAACTTCGCGACTGGTACGGAGTCGCCGATGCAGTTTTTGTCGGCAAAAGTTTGACTGCACACGGCGGGCAAAATCCGGTCGAAGCCATCGCTGCGGGCAAGCCCATTATTTTTGGTCCACACATGGAAAACTTTGCCATGTTGGCGCGTTCGTTGATTGCGCGACGTGGTGCGATTGAAGTCACATCAGCGCCTGAGCTGCAAAGAGCAGTGGCCGATCTCTTGCGCGATTCCAGTTTGCGCGAAACGCTCGTGCAAAACGCGCGCATGCTGCTGAGTGGACACCGCGGCGCAACTTCGCGCACGGCGGCGTTGATTGTCGATCTTTGATTGCTGGCGCGAATTTCAGTCGCAATCTCTTGGGAATTTGCCTTGCGGAGAGTCGGACGACTTCTGATATTGGCCGGCTTTCTCGACCCTATCGTCCAGAGGCCTAGGACACCGCCCTTTCACGGCGGTAACACGGGTTCGAATCCCGTTAGGGTCGCTCTTACTAATTTTACCTATCAAAACGCGGCTTAACGTTAATCTCTCCCGCCCTTTACATAACACATCCGCATAACAAATGCGTCCGGGTTCACCTGTGTTATTCGACCGAGGATTGCGCTGGATCGTCTTCAAACGGGTTGCCTTGTTCGTATTTTATGCGGAAGGGAGTGGTGGATTAATCCGATTTTGCTTTTTCGCTCTGCTCGCGCCGTTCACGGATTTGATCCAAAATGGTCGCAAGCGACGGGTCCCGCTTGAGGATCGCGGCTCGGAGCGCCTTGTGATATTCGTCATTGGCGCGTTTGCGCTTCTCGTTGGCCGCGCGGACTGCCGGGTCGTTCTTCACCATTTCGCGAAGCGCACGCAGCTTGATGCGGTCTGCTTGAGAAACTCCTTCGAGCCACCTGGATTGTGATTCACGCGGGTGAGCCCAACCTGCGCAGCCCGATACCATAGCCACGATAGCCAGGATAATAGCGACGCTGCTTTTCAGACCTAAAAAGACAGTTTGTGGCGGCAATCGTTCATTTCTTTCGACTGTTTTGACCGTTGAAAGAATGTCAGATTCTTCGGCTCAACGCCGAGACCGAGCATCGTATTTAGAAACGCCTATGTTGTTTGCATGGGTCGTTTTTATCCTCGAACCGGGGGCGCGCCGAGATTGAGTGAATGTTGGAGATTTTGCCGGACCTTTCTTCGCCATATTTAAGTAAGTTATTGTCGTGCCAGTCGCCGAAATAAAAATGTACCGAGCACGATAAACAGAACGTTCGGAAACCACACGAGGAGCTCCGGGTGCACTTTCGGATTTCCGCGCAACGTGTCACCGATAATGACGAAGAGGAAATAGCTGACGGCCACGATCAAGCCCATGGCAAAGCCAACCGAAGTCTCGCGGCGGTGGGCAGTAACGCCAAGCGGCACACCGATGATGGCGAACGCGATGCAGGCGAACGGAAATGAAAAACGTTTGTTTATTTCTGTTCGGCTGGCGCTGCGCTCCCGCTGGTCTTCGCTCTTCAGTTGATCGAGTAGTTGCTCGATCGATAACGCGGAACGGTACGGTCGTTTTTTCTCCTTCTCGTATAGCTCCTCAAGGCTAATCGGCAAGGTGCCTTCCGCCATATAGATTCCGTCACGAATCTTTCGCAGGTCGTACGGGTCGTTTTCATCGCGCGCTTGATAACGTGCCTGATAAAGATGCATCAGAATTTGTTTGTTCGCCAAATCGGCCTCGAGCATGCCGGTGCGCGCGTAAGTGACTTTTACCGGAAGCAAATTTTTGTTCAATTCAAAGACAGTGATGTTCTCGAGCTTGTTCCCTTCTTTTTTCCCAACATAAATCTTTCGCCCGGGAAATTGATCAATTATCTGATCGCTGCCAAAAAGCGCCATCGGGTTGCTCGTAGCGAGATCAAAAATCGCGCTGCGCAATTTTTCCTGCGCGGCCGGCGCAGCCTGCACGTTGAGCCACAAACAAATCGCGGTACAAACAAGGGTAATCCCGGCGAGCGGAATGCAAATGCGGGAAATGCTCACGCCGCTTGAACGCAGCGCCATCAGCTCGTTATCCGCAGAAAGCCGTCCGAATACGAGCAGAATCGCGGTCAGCAATCCCCACGGAATTGTGAAGATCAGTGAGAACGGGAGCACATAGGCAATGAATGTGATAAGGTATTCCATCGGCACGTCGTGGTTCACCAACAAAGGGAGAAGCTTGCGGAAAATATTGCCGACGACGAGGACCAGACTCAGCACCGCGATCGCGAAGAGGACGTTGACCAGCAATTCGCGGCTGACAAATCGATCGATCAATTTCATTTGTCAGCGTAGAGATTAGCACAACGCGGATTTTTCTTCATGGCGGGATATTACGAGTTCCCTATTCAGAGAGTCGTCCATCCGCTGATTGCGCGAAGCGCGGGCACTGGATATGGTCGCGTTCGAATTAAGAGAAGCCGGAAGAAAAGAAGCACCGTGCAGTGAACCATCTCCCGATATGAATTTGACTGCCGTTCCCACCGGGACAACGGCAACGAAAAACACGCTGGTTTGGGGCATGCGTCCCGCACACCTCGCTTTGTTGGGTGTGGTCCTGGTGACGTTCTTTCGATTTTGGTACATGTGCTGCGTCGACCTTGTTCCTGACGAAGCATATTACTGGGTCTGGTCGAAACACTTTGCCCTTTCCTACCGCGACAAGGGCCCCCTGGTCGCGTGGACCATCGCGCTGGGCACGCACCTCTTCGGTGACACGGTATTTGGTGTCCGCTTTTTTGCGGTCCTGCTCAGCGCCGGCACCGCATTTCAGTTGTTTCGGCTTGCCGAGCGATTGTACGACGACCGCACCGCACTTTGGTGTGTTGGCGTCGCGGCGCTAATCCCATTGTTCTCGATCGGATCCATTCTGATGACGATAGATCCCTTGAGCGTGTTTTTCTGGGCTTGGGGCGCGAATCTGTCGTGGACGGCTTTCGAAACCGGGAGAATGCGCTATTGGCTGCTGCTGGGACTGGCCGTTGGCGTCGGTTTTCTCGCAAAGTTCATCAACGCGGTCCAGCTGGTTGGGGTTGCGCTGTTCCTCTGCTGGTCGCAGCCACACCGGCATTTTCTTTTTAGCTGGCAAAGTCCGGCAACGTTGTTTGCGTTTGGAGTGAGTTCGTTTCCGGTGTTTTGGTGGAATTTACAGACGGGCTGGCTCCATGTTCAGGCTCTGCATGAACGCAGTGGAATCAAGCATTCTTTCGGCATTCATCCCTGGGAATTTCTCCAATATCTGGGCGAACTTTTTGGGGTGGTCTCGCCGCTGATCATGGCCGGCATGGTGGTCGCCACCATCGGACTCTGGCGACTCCAAGGCGATCAAGCGCGAGTCAAACACCTCTTGAGTCAGTTTTTGCCTGTCCAAGTCATGTATTTCCTCCTCGGCCTGAATAGCAAAGGAGAACCCAACTGGATCGGTCCGTCCATGATCACCGGAATTGTTCTGCTTGTGGTCTTTTGGCGGCAACTCATTGCCCGGACCCCAACGTGGCGCTGGGTGGCATGGTCCGCGCTGGGCCTGAGTTTGGTGGCGACCGTCTTCCTTCATACAGTAATTTTTCTTCGCCTGCCCTTGAAGTATGACCCTTTCCGCCGGGCCGAGGGTTGGTTGGATTTCGCGCAGCACGTACAGAAAGCTCGCCAACAGACTCACCCCGACCTGTTGATCGCCAACACCTCCTCACTCGCCAGCATGATGCAGTTCTATCTGCCAGACCATCCTTTTGCCTATGTGCCTCCCGAGGCTTACGGCAAAAGCCAGTTCACGCTCTGGCCGGGTTATACAGTCGGGCATGGAACACGGGCACTCCTTGTTACCGTTGGGGGGGCGCCATTGCGGCAAAAAATGAAGGACGAGTTCAACCACTCGCAGCGGGTTGATGATTTCTGGTCGGAACACCGCGGCCGGGCTACCACTCGTTTCCGTATCTATTTCCTCCTGAACGACTGATCGGCCGAAGCTGCGCGGTGAACGGCTACAAACGGCTGCGGAACGGAACGCTACAAACCCTTCTCAGCATCTTTTGTCGCGCGCAGGCGGGCTGTTCAACTGAACATTTGACCGGCATCGCTGGCGTCTCGGAACGCGCCCGAAAGTTTTCGGACAATTTCGGACAATGCAACTGCGTAATTCTGCCCGATTCGTGCAAAGCCCCTATCCTCGACGAACGCAGTTAACGCGCTGAGTGCCGCAACTTCCGCAGAAATCGCGCGGATTTGCGAAATGTTGAAAGCGGTTTCGAATCCCGTTAGGGTCGCACTTGCTTTTTCATAGGTAAATTGCGAGCGGATAAAAGATTTCTCGAAGCGCGCAAGCAAACAGCTACCCAAGGGAGCCAGCACTAGAGTCGGTATTTCGCCTTCATGCACATTTACGAAGTCCGACCGCGCAAGGATAAGCGCGGCTTTGATTTAATCTCGGACGCATTTTCCAGGTCCAGACATCGCAAGCCAAAACATTACAAAGTTGTAATGTTGTAACGATGAGCAACTTAGGGACAAAAAATTCCAAAAAATGCTTGCCTTGGAAGTGATCAGTGTCTAGCTCTGCAATTGATTCAAACGGAGAACAAAAAAAATGAAAACTCGTGGATTTATCGTAACATTGGTTGCAGTTGCGTTTGCTTTCGCTCCGCAATTGCTAGAAACCTCAACGGCGGCGCCAGATGCTCAACAAGGCACGTATGCCGCCAAGCTGGTTTCGCCGCAGGCCGGAGATGTTGTCTTCCCTGGGCAGAAGGTCAGAGTTGAGTGGGAGGCGTTATTTCCCAAACTTGGTGTGCCCCTGTCGTGGTGCGAGATGGAAGTTTATCTGTCGTTGGATGGCGGCAGGACGTTCACTATGTGCATTTCGGTGAGCTTCGACCCGAAGGCTACATTTTTCTACTGGACTGTTCCGAACACACCTACGAACACAGCGGTCCTGGACATTCGCTTCGGGTGTGAGCAATTTTACCCCGAAACCCCAAGCGTCCAGAGTGCATCGTCTTTTGTGATCGGACAATCTGCTACGCATTGATCAATGGGCATTCGGCAGCCTGTGGTATGCCGAGCCAAACGCGATCAGTAACGCAATCGGCTACGCGAAGTTTTACAGCCGGTCGCAGCGAGCGGAGCTGCGGGTGTTCGATTCGGCGGGCGCGGTGATCGAACCGTCCAGTTTTATCGCCAGTTCGATAACGCGCCAGAACCGTTCTGATTTCGCGCGCCGCTAACTTTAGACGCGCGCCATTCGTTAGGGCAACGCCAGCGTAAACGTCGGCTGCGGGTCGCGACGAATTGCGCCTCACATCAAAGCCCGCTGCAACTTGTGCTGAGTCAGAGTTTGATTGGTCGATTTCCTTTTACTTACTGTTTCGGGACCCTCATTCGCCAGAGAGAGCCTGACAATTGTCTTGACGGTGACGCGCAAATATCATCCCATTATAGGGAGGGGCGCATCATGGTTAGAACGATATACGGGGGATTGTTGGCGTTAGCGGGGACGGCCCTTATCGCCCGTGCCGACATCATTCCTTCGTTCGATTCGATCGTCCCCAACGGTAGCAATTTCCAGTTCAATTACACCGCAACTGTGACCGGGGACCAGAGGGTTGAGACGGGTGATTTTTTTACGATCTACGATTTCAACGGGCTCGTGCCGAATTCGGCCACGATGCCAGCCAATTGGTCTTTCTCTTCGCTGCTCATCGGTGTGACCCCTTCGCAGGTTAATCCGCCGGACGATCCGATGATACTCAATCTTACCTTTACCTACACGGGCGCTACGCCAATTATCGGCCCGGCCCCGCTCGGGATGTTCTCCGCTGCCTCAAATTTCGGCCAATCGCAACCGGGCTACTTCGCGGCGGAAGGCACGCTGAACTTGAACGGGACCAAAGTCGATAACGTTGGCGTCCTTCCAGTGCCGGTGCCGGAAATATCGACGTTCAACCAAATCCTCGAGGTCTGCGGGCTCGGCATTGTTGGATTTGCGGCTTCACGGTTGCGTAAGCGCAATCGATTTAGGAAAGTTTGAATTTCTTCTAAACAGGCTCCGCGTGCTTGCGGTGGCCTGTTTTGTTTGTCATCAAAGCGCTTCCGGAAGTCCGGCAATTGATGAAAAGAAATCCGTACACGGCTCTGATCGCATTGTCGGTCGTTATTCTCCAAACGTTGATTGGTTCTCTAATGGAGAGAGTGGGATTCAGTTATTGGTGGCTCGGTCTGCTGACCGCTTAGCGTGTCGGTGCTTTCTTTCGAATCACCGCAATTACGTCATCGTCTTTCGCACGACAAGAAAATAGGTCGTGGGCTTGGTGTGAAAATCAGGCATAAGCCATCGCCCTGCCGCTTCAACTAAATCTTGCTGCCGGTCTTTTTCGCCGATACAATTGCCGCCCCGATATTGAACTTCCCGGCGCGCAAACTGAACCGAGTTCTTCGGAGCTTGGCACGGAACAGCCGAGAACTCTTTAAGGATTTGATGTAAATGGGCAGCTATTTGCCATTCAACTATCGATCACTTTTCCTGGCCAACCCATTCGCCTGGCCAGAGTCATTTTACTCTGCTTCTACAGCCGCACTCTCAGAGCCTGCCGCCCCGGCGATGAGTGCAACAAATGTTGGATCAACAACGGGATCGTCATGAGCAGCAATTTGAATCGTCAGATATCGGAGCAGGAGTTTGAC
>JBAQJG010000049.1:0-16155 GCA_049300145.1 Chthoniobacterales bacterium
AACGGAAAGAACCGCAAGACCATAACGTTGAATTACAGAGAGTACGATCGGCAATTTGGGCAACGCGGTTACATTCGGCTTCTCGGTTTTCATGAGGTTGATTCTCCGTTACAAGGCAGGACCACCACCACTTTCGTGCCCTTACCACGTGAGCTGGTGATTTCCAATTCGCCGCCCATTTGTTCGACGCGCTCATGCATTCCGGTCAGACCCACACCGTCGTGTCCATCTTTGACTTTGAATCCATCGCCGTCGTCACGAAGTTCCAGACGAACTTGCCTCGCCTTGTAGCTTATTCGTGTTTCGAAGTTGCGAGCGTGGGCATACTTGAGGGTGTTGGTCAAGGCTTCCTGCCCTATGTGCAGAAGATTTTCCTGCCAGGGCTGAGGAAGCTCCGGTAGTTTGCCTTGCGCCTCAAACGTTGCGTGAAGCGCTGTTCCAACGGTCGTGTTCTTAATAATACCTTTGAGCGCCTCCCAGAAATTGTGCTCTTGTAAGGCTTGGGGGCGCAACGCGTGCACTGACCGCCGCGCTTCGCTTAGACTCCGCCGAGCTAATTCGCTTGCCCGGTGCAAATGGTTGTCCGCTTCCTCGCCGCAGGAAATTGCATCCTCGGCTGCTTCCAATTGCACAATCACGCCGGTAAAACCTTGCGCCAGAGTATCGTGGATGTCCCGCGCCATTCGATTTCGTTCTTCGAAAACCGCAGCCCGCTGACCTTGCTCGGCAAACTCATTGAGTTGAATGGCAAGCATGACTTGATGAGCGAGTGCTTGGGTCAATTCAATCTCCTCTGGCCGATACGATGCCTGATCGGCATGGCGAATGCCAACAAAGCCTCTGACTTGTCCACCCACCAAAAGCGGCACTGCGAGAAACCGCTTTGTGCCGTTTCGTTTCAAATGCTCACCCCAATCGCCGTTAACGCGCGGATCAGTCTCGACGTCATCGCAAACGACCGGACCTGCCGTGAAAAGCAGTTCCTGAACTACTGCGTTCTCTTTCCAGAATAAGGGGTTCTTAACGAATGGGTGCTCCGGATCCGGCGCGGCCAATTTTCCGCCATCCGACGTTGAGGAGCGCAAAATGAGTGAGTCGCTCGAGTCGTCGAACAGCCATAAGCTCACGCTTGGCGCGTTCAAGAGACGGCCAATCGTACTCAGCATCTGGCCAATAAACTTCTCCGGGTCCGGCGCCGTCGCCAGGACGTCCAAACTGTGCGCCAGCGCCTCCACCTGTCCCCGCGCCACTTGCTCGGACGCGAGCAGCGCCTCTTCCGAGCGTTTGGTTTCGGTTACATCGATAACGGTGCCCACGAATTCGACAAGATGACCGGCCTCATCGCCAACCGGATGACCGACCGCGTGGATGTTCTTGATAGCCCCGCTCGGGTGAACAATTCGGTAGTCCGTTTCAAAGTCTGCCTTCTTGCGAATCGCGTCTTCGAACAGTTCCCTGACTCTGACCTGGTCCTCCGGACAAAGGCGTTGAAAGAATGTTTCGAATCGCGGTGGCCCTGCGTCCGGATCGAAACCAAGCACGCGATAAGTCTCGTCGGACCAGTACCTGATCTCGCCCGTGGCCGGTGCCCATGCCCAACTGCCGGTGTGGCTGAGCCGCTGGGCCTCGGCTAGATACGCTTCGCTCTCACGCAGGGCCGCCTCTGCCAGCCTACGTTGGATGGCGACGCCCGCGAGATGAGTAATGTGTTTAATCGTCTCCTGCTCACGCGGACTGGGGCTGCGTGGCTCGCGATAGTACATAGCAAACGTTCCGATCACTTTGCCTTCGGCGGAGAAGATAGGCGTGGACCAACAGGCGCGGAGCGAATGCGCCAAAGCCAAATCGCGAAAATCAGCCCACAGCGGATCGGCAGCAATGTCAGACACAATCACCTGCTCCGCACGGTAAGCGGCCGTTCCGCATGAGCCCACAGAAGGTCCGATGACAAGGCCGTCGATTGCGTCCGTGTAAGCTTTCGGAAGGCTTGACGCCGCGCCGTGCCGCAAGCGCTTGCCATTTGGTTCCATTAATAAGATGGAGGCTAAAACACCGGAGGATTGCTTTTCCACCAGCAGACACAAGCTATCGAGTATATCGGCAAGCGAATCGCCTTTGGCCACCATCTCGAGAAGTCGGTTCTCTCCGGCCAACAGCGCCTCGCGCCGCTTACGGTGGCTGATGTCTCTGACGATCGATTGATAATATCGGCCGCGTAACGCAGATAAAGAAACCTCCACCGGAACCACATCGCCATTCTTGCGTACGAATTCTCGCTCGAACCGCAGAGACCCTTCCGCTTTCAATTTGTCGATCCGGTCCCGGAACAGGTGGAGTTCCTGCGGGAGGTACGTGTCTGTAATTGAAGAGCCGATGAGTTCGTGTTCCGGACGACCTGCCAGATCGACACCTGCTGGATTCGCCAAGACACAAGTGCCATCGGAATCCATGACGTAGATGGCGTCTGGCGAAGCGTTGATGAGATCGCGATACTTCTCCTCGCTTGTTTGCAGCGCTTCGTTGCTCCGACTAAGGTCGGCTGTTCGCTCTTTGACTTTGCCCTCCAGCTCATCGTGCGCTTTCCGAAGCTCGTATTCGCTGTCGCGCAATAACGCCTCAGCTTGCTTGCGGTCGGTGATGTCGGTGCAGGTCCCAAACCATTTCTCGATATTACCTTCCTCGTCCCGAATCGGCACGCCACGCGTCTTGAACCAACCGTAAACACCGTCCTTCCGTCGGACGCGGTACTCCACATCGTAGGGCGCGCGCCCCGCGACCGAATCCGTCCAAAATTTTCGGATCGGCTCACGGTCGTCGGGATGCAGCACCTTCATCCACTGCCAGCCGAGCAGCTCGGTTTCGGACACACCGGTGTAGTCCGTCCACTGCGTGCTAAAGTAGTCGCACGCGCCATCCGAGGTGGCTCCCCAGACGAGTTGTGGCAGCGCTTCAGTCAATCCACGCCAGCGTTGCTCACTCTCGCGCAGGCGATTCTCGGCCCGTTTGCGGGCGGAGCTCCACGAGCTAATGACCAACGCTGCAAAAAGAAATGCAACGGTGTGGGGAATATCCTGAACGCCTAATTGAAATTGGAACGGCGGCTCGGTGAAGAAGAAGTTGATCGACAAAGTCGACAGCAAGACGGCCAGCAGCCCAGGTCCGGTGCCGCCAAACCAGGTGCTCAGCAGGACAGCCGGAAAAAAGAGGGAGGTTCGTACGCTAAAGCCTCGCAGTGGAATCGTGACGGCAATGGAGATCGCGACCGACAAAACCGAGAGCCCGTACCGCCAAACGGCCGGCGCGAATCGTCGCAAACCAAGATCTGACTTCGACATTATCTTGACTCCAAAAGTATAGGTGAGGCGATCAAGCCCTTCAAAGTCTAACGATCCAGCGCTCGACACGCCACTCTTCTTTCCTCCCTCGAAAGAGGCACTCCAAAATCCCGCCACTGCTTGGTGGCTACGGGCCAGAAGGCTCTTTAGCGTTTGAGACATACCAAAAGCACAATGAAAACCAAACAACGGGAAAACAACTTCTGGCGCAGGCTGCATAAGCTTTTTCCACGACGCGGGCGCAGGCACGACCCGATGCTCGTGCTCAACATGTCGATCTTTAATTTCACCGACGGCTGGAGTCGCACGTTTTCGAAATATGAATACGCGCGGTTCTCGGCTTGATAATCTGCCTTTGCCGAGACTACGGCGCGACAGGCCCGGCTTCGGTCGCCGCGGCGAACCTACGCGCGAGAGGGAGCACATGCTAAGGGATCAGTTTAAGATAGACGCCGCGGAGGGATCAATCGTGGTGAAGGCACCGGTGGCCGACGTCTACAAACGCTGGCTGGAGTTTGAAGATTACCCAAAATTTATCACTGTGATCAAACGGGTGCGGAAATTGGACGCGAACCACTTTGTCGCGTCACTCGCTTTCAACGGAAAGCAATATGAGACGATGCTTGAGATGATGCTGTGTGTTCCGGAGCGAAGGTTTGCCTGGCGGACTATTGCCGACCACAACGGTCGCGACCACCTCGCTGCGGGTGTCGTTTCTTTCGCGTCGCTTCCTGACCAAAGCACATGCGTTACCCTGAAGTTGACCTCAAGCTTTGGCGGCGCTGTCTCGCGTCGGATCGATAGGTATCTGCAAAATTTCAAACAGTTAATTGAGAAGCACTGAGATCGAACAACGAGGAAAAGTCCTGAAACGATCCATAGAAATGTTGCCTTTATTACAGCTTCGGTCGCATGCTTTGGGTTGAGCGAGCGGAGATTCATGGCAAAAAAACGAGTAGCGGACCTGTTGGTCGAAACTCTTGCCCAAGCGGGCGTGGCGCGGATTTACGGAGTTTCGGGCGACTCACTAAACGGGATCACCGACTCGATTCGTCGACAGAAACAAATTCGATGGGCCCACGTCCGACACGAAGAGTCGGCGGCGTTTGCCGCGGGCGCGGAAGCGCACCTTACCGGACGCCTCGCGGTCTGCGCGGGAAGTTGCGGGCCCGGCAACTTGCATCTGATCAATGGGCTTTACGATTGCCACCGCAGCCGCGTTCCCGTTCTCGCCATCGCCGCGCAGATTCCAAGTCAGGAAATCGGCAGCGGCTATTTTCAGGAAACGCATCCGGAACATCTTTTCGCGCAATGCAGCCATTATTGTGAACTGATCTCGCACCCGGAACAGATGCCGCGCGTTTTGGAAATTGCCATGCAAACCGCGATTGCGCGCCGCGGAGTTTCAGTGATTACGTTGCCGGGCGACATCGCTTTGCGCGATGCTGTCCAGCAGTGTCCGCGGCTGAAGTTCCCACCGCCGACACCGAGCGTCTCTCTTTCGGATGTTGAAATAGACACGCTGGCCAAAATTCTGAATGACTCGGAAAAGATCACGATACTCGCCGGGGCGGGCTGCGCCGGAGCGCACACGGAGTTAATTGCTGTCGCCGGCAGACTCAACGCGCCCATCGTGCACGCCATGCGCGGAAAGGAATTCATCGAATACGACAACCCGTTCGATGTTGGCATGACCGGTTTGCTTGGATTTTCCTCCGGCTATCACGCCATGATGAACTGCGACATGTTGCTGATGATTGGGACGGACTTTCCATATCAACAATTTTTTCCGGAGGACGCGACCATCATTCAGATCGACATCCGCGGAGAACAACTCGGCCGGCGGACAAAGGTCGACCACGGTTTTGTCGGCGATACGAAGACGACGCTTCGGGCGCTCTTGCCAAAATTGAAACAAGCTGCCGACGACGAGCATTTGAAATCTGCGCTCGAACATTATCGAAAAGCACGGAAGACGCTCGATGAACTGGCGACGGAAGGACGTGAAGGAAAAGGAAGCCATCCTCAATTTGTTGCCCGCGAGCTTGACGAGCTGGCTGACGCGGACGCGATTTTTTCTTGCGACGTGGGCACGCCGACGATTTGGGCCGCACGCTATCTGAAGATGAACGGCAAGCGCCGGCTGCTCGGTTCCTTTAGCCACGGTTCGATGGCGAACGCGTTGCCGCAGGCAATCGGTGCGCAGATGACTCATCCGGGCCGCCAAGTGATTTCAATGTCGGGAGATGGCGGTCTCGCCATGCTCATGGGCGATCTGCTTTCGCTTCGGCAACTGGAATTGCCTGTCAAAGTGATTGTCTTCAAAAACAACGCGCTCGCCTTTGTCGAACTGGAAATGAAAGCAGCGGGAATCCTCGAATTCGGAACAGATCTGCACAATCCGGATTTCGCGAAGATCGCCGAGGCTGCTGGGCTCCCTGGTCTGACGGCTGAATCATCGGATCAAGTCCGCCCGATGATTGCGCAAGCGCTGAAGCACAACGGTCCCGCTTTGGTTGAAGTGCTTGTCCATCGACAAGAACTCTCTATGCCTCCGACCATCACGCTTGAACAGATGACCGGGTTTAGTCTCTTCGCGCTCAAAGCAGTTCTGAGCGGACGCGGCGATGAGATTGTCGATCTTGCCAAGGTGAATCTGCTGCGGAGATGGTTCACGTGAAAATATGGAAGTGGGAGAGAGCAAACCTACCCTCCATTAACCATTCCGCGCGCACTGCGGTCGCGGCGACCGTTTCGTTTGTAGTCGCGCGGTTATTTCGACTGCCGGAAGCTTACTGGGCGGCGATCGCGACCGTTGTAGTCATGGAATCTACATGGCGAGCGACATTAGCCGGTTCATTGCAACGCATCGTAGCGACGGCGCTTGGTGCTGGTGCCGGAGCTTTGGTGGCGACTTACTTCGGCAGCTCCGCACTGGCATTTGGCGTTTCAGCTTTCTTAATTGGATTTTTCTGCTGGCTCGCGCGTTTGGAGAAAGGGGCATATCGCTACGCTTGCGTCACGCTGGCAATTGTCATGCTCGTTCCGCGCCTAACAACTCCGTGGGCAGGAGCAGTGCACCGATTCTTCGAAGTTTCTTTGGGAATCGCCATCGCTCTCGGGGTGACGGCGGTTTGGCCAGAGCCTGAATCCGGCGGCGGCAAGTTTTTTCGCTTTACTCTTGGGCAGGGAAAAGCTAGCAGCGAAAACTTAGGCGGTTGAAACGATATGGCGTCGCTCACTGGCTTGCTCTCAAAATGGCCGCTCATTGGTCAAATTCGAGCGCGCCGACGGCTCAAGCCTTCAGGGGATCGGATGAGGAAAATGTAGTTTCCTGCGATGCACACCTCAAATGCGCTGGATCCGCAGTCGCCACAGGCACGCGCGATTTACGATTTGGGGATCGTTGCAGCGATCGTCTTCGTCCTCATTTTCGTCGTCGTAACGGGTGGGATCGTCTACGCGATCTTTCGTTTCCGCGGACGCGAGGGTGAGCCCGACCCGAACCAATTCGCCGGAAGCGAGAAAGTGGAAATTATCTGGACGGTGATTCCGTTCCTGATCGTCGTGTTCCTTTTTGTAATGACGCTGCGTGGAATGAATCGCGCTGATCCGCCGCCTGCGCCTTCGCCCGATTTGGTCGTGACCGGACATCAATTCTGGTGGCAGGCGGATTATCCGGCGTCGGGAGTTGTGACGGCTAACGAGATTCACATCCCGGTCGGCAAGCCTTTGTCAGTGCGGCTCGAGTCAAAGGATGTTCTGCATGAGTTCTGGGTGCCGAAGCTGACTCGCAAGATGACCAATGTGCCGGGTCAACCTAACCACATCTGGTTACAAGCGGATAAACCGGGCACTTACATCGGCCAGTGCTCGGAATTTTGCGGGACGCAACATGCCTGGATGCGTATCCTGGTCGTGGCTGACGAGCCTTCGAAGTTCGAAGAATGGCAACGTGCTCAACTACAACCAGGCCAGGCGCCGACGAATGATACTACCGCAAAAGGGCTTACGCTGTTTCAAACATCAACCTGCATCAACTGTCATGCTATCCGCGGAGTAGCTGGAGCGGATTTGCGGGTCGCGCCGGATCTGACGCACGTTGGTAGCCGCAGACAACTAGGTGCCGGAATTCTGGAAAATTCGCCGGCTAACATGCGCCTTTGGCTCAAAAGCCCGCAGCACATCAAGCCGGGTGCGCTCATGCCGGACTTTAATTTCAGTGACGAGCAGCTCGACCAACTGAGCGCATATCTCTCCACGCTACAATGAACGGCACCACTACCATTGCAGAATTCCGGGACGCGATCCTAGACCCCGCCAAGCGCGCACACTATCGCCTCGCGTGGCTTTCGACCGTTGATCACAAGCGCATCGGCGTTCTCTACATGCTGACCGCTTTGGTCTTCTTCATCATCGGCGGAGTTGAAGCGCTCTTCATCCGCCTGCAGCTTGCAGTGCCTAACAACGACTTTCTCCGTCCGGACACCTTCAACAAGCTTTTCACCTTGCACGGCACGACGATGATTTTCCTCGTCGCCATGCCGGCGCTGTTCGGCTTCGTAAATTACGTCTTGCCATTGCAGGTCGGCGCGCGTGACATGGCGTTCCCGCGCCTGAACGCTTTCGGGTATTGGTGCCAGCCGTTTGGTGGAATTCTTTTGCACTTTAGTATTCTCGCCGGTGGCGCTCCGGCGGTCGGCTGGTTCTCCTATGCGCCGTTGAGTGAGACGCCCTATTCTTCAACCCCCGGAATCGACTATTGGGCGGTAGCGCTCTTTGTCCTGGGTCTCGGCACGATTAGTTTCGCGATTAACACCATCGCCACCGTGATCTCCTGTCGCGGGCCAGGCATGACAATGCGACGCCTGCCTCTCTTTACCTGGATGAATTTTATCAACTCTTTTCTCATCCTGATAGCGCTGCCGGTATTGAACGCCGGGCTGGCCATGATCCTGATTGATCGGCAGCTCGAGGGGCATTTCTTCCTGCCATTCCGCGGGGGTTCAGCCGTTCTCTGGCAACACATCTTTTGGGCCTTTGGCCATCCGGAAGTTTACATAGTGGTTCTTCCTGCATTCGGCATGGTCTCGGAAATCATTCCGGTTTTTTCACGTAAACCGATCTTCGGTTACGAATTTGTCGCCGCCTCCACTGTCGCCATCGTGGTGCTGAGCTCGCTGGTGTGGGGCCATCATATGTTCACCGTCGGCATGGGCCGGCCGATGGACCTGTTCTTCATTATCACGTCCATGCTGATCGCAATCCCGACGGGCGTGAAAGTCTTGAACTGGAGCGCGACTATGTTCGGCGGGCGCATCCGGTTTGACGTGCCGATGCTCTTTTGCATCGCCTTTCTTATTCAGTTCACACTCGCCGGCCTAACCGGAGTCAGTCACGCGAGCGCGGCGCTCGATTGGCAGACTAAGAACAGCTACTTCCTCGTCGCGCATTTTCACTTTGTCTTCGTCGGCGCCATCGTGTTCGCGATGCTCGGTGCGCTGCCATACTGGTTCCCGAAAATGAGTGGCCGGATGATGTCGGAATCGTTAGGCCGCTGGACGTTCTGGCTATGGGTCATCGGCTTCAACATGACCTTCATCATCCAGCACGTTCTCGGCCTCTACGGCATGCCGCGTCGCATCTTTACTTATCCGGACATACCCGGCTGGGGTTGGATGAATATGCTTTCTACTATCGGCGTGTTCTTCATGGGCGCCGGGTCGCTGGTGTTGCTTTGGAATATCGCGCATTCGTTCTTCCGAGGAAGAGTAGCGGGCGACAATCCATGGAACGCGTGGACGCTCGAATGGGCGACCACTTCACCGCCGCCGCATGAAAACTTTGTCGCGCTGCCACTGATCCACAGCCGCCGACCGCTGTGGGACGTCGCCAATCCGGATCGGCCGGATCCAGCCGTTGGCGACGATCAGGTCGTCCTTCCTGATCACAATAAGACCGGCATCCTCGCCTTCATTTTCTCCGAAGTCGGGTTCTTCGGCACCCTCATCCTCGCCTATTTATATTTCTACGCCCACCCGCAGGCCGGTCCCGGACCGAAAGGGCTGGATGTTCCACGCACGCTAAGCTTCAGTGTTTGTCTTTTCGCGAGCAGTTTCACTTTTTGGCGATCCGAGGTTGCCCTAACGAAACAGCGTCGCGGTTCGATGCTTGGATGGCTTGGCCTAACGATCGCGCTCGGCGGGGTTTTTCTGGTCGGTCAGGTTAACGAGTATTGGAAACTGTTTCAGACCGGCGTCGATCTCAGCACCAACATGTTTTCGACAACCTTCTTCACTCTGACTGGGTTCCACGGTTTGCACGTGCTGATTGGTCTCATCGTGCTGCTGATCTTTCTCTGGCTGGCGTGGGAGCGTGATTTCGCTTCTTCTCGGCCCGGCTCAGCCTTTAAAGCTGCCGGTTACTACTGGCACTTTGTCGATGTCGTCTGGGTTTTTGTTCTACTCACTGTTTACATCCTTCCACTTATGCGATGACTACCTACCAATTCTTCACTACCGCCTGGACCTGGAATTCTATTGTCCTAATTCTTAGCGCCTTCGCGTTGGTTGGGTACTTTCTCGCCTCCGGGCAACGAGGCAGGCCACTCTGTTTTGTCGCTGCGGTCGTGGTATTTCTTTTGGCTTTCGTCTCGCCGTTTAGTGCACTGGCTAACGGTTATCTCTTCAGTGCGCACATGGTTCAGCACATCTTGCTTGTGTTGATCGTTCCCGCGCTTTTGGTGTTAAGTCTTCCACGATCCTTCTCGCTTCGTTGGCCCCTCACCTATCTTACTCATCCACTGATCGGATGGGGGGCCGGAGTGGGTGCGATGTGGCTGTGGCACGCGCCTGCGCTTTGTAACGCGGCGGTAACTTCGAGAACTGTCTCGACGATTCAGACTACGTCGCTGCTATTAATGGGAAGCCTGTTTTGGTGGCAGGTTCTCGCTCCGCGCGAGGAGCAACGCCTTTCACCGCCGGCGGGAATTGTTTACCTCTTTACCGCCTGCACTGCCTGCAGCGTGCTCGGGATCATCCTCACCTTTTCCCCAGTTTCGATTTGTCCGGTTTATCAACACCCGGTCGATCGTTTGGGAATGCTCAGCACGATTCGCGGCGATTGGGGCCTAACAAGCGATAGAGATCAGCAGATTGGCGGACTCCTAATGTGGATTCCCATGTGTGCGATTTACGCGACGGCAATTCTCGCCCAGCTGGCACGCTGGCATTCCTCACCACAACCGGATCAATCAAATGCCTAACGAACAATCGCCCACCCAACATTCAGATGCAGTGCCGCCCGGCTGGCAGGTGCTACCCGATGAGCCACTGCCGCACCCAACCTACTTCCCGGCCGGGTTAGCCATGGGAATCGCCTTTATCTTTTGGGGGTTGATTACCACCTGGGTCGTTTGGCTGGTCGGTGTTGTCCTGTTCATCGCAGCGCTTGCCGGTTGGATCACAGAAATTCGCCATGAATACAAATCTCACTGAGTCGTCGTCAACGCCGCTAACTGAAACTCCTGAGGAGATCAGCCGGCGGCGATTTTTTGAAAAACTTTCCATCGCCCTTGTAGGTCTTTGCACCGCGATCGTCGGAGTACCGCTAATCGGATTCATCGTCGCACCGTTGTTTCGAAAGGTGCCGGGGAAATGGGTGACGCTCGGCAAACCAGATGATTTTCAAATCGGTAAGACAGTAGCCGTGACGGTGTCCGATCCTTCAGAGCTCCCCTGGGCCGGAGTTACAGCGAAGAGTGGCGTCTGGCTGCGGCGCGTAAGTGAAGATAACTTCATCGCCTTCTCGGCTAACTGCACCCATCTCGGCTGTCCGGTGCGCTGGCTGGAGGGCGCCGACCTTTTCATGTGTCCATGTCACGGTGGCGTCTATTACAGTGACGGCGAAGTCGCCGCCGGTCCGCCGCCTCTCCCGCTTTTTCGCTACGACGTGCGGGTTGCAAATGGCGAAGTGCAAATGAAACAGGCGATCGTTCCGATTTCCACTACGCTGTGATCAAGCTACTCAGAATAGTCTGGCAGTGGCTCGACGATCGCCTCGGAATCAGCGTCCTGCTTTCGCCGATGAAGCATATCGCGCCGCAGGATTCGAAATGGTGGTACGTGTTTGGCAGCGCCACGCTCGTTGCCTTCATCGTGCAGGTCGCAAGCGGAGTCGCGCTGGCGTTCTCATACATCTCGTCGTCGTCACAGGCTTACGAGACGCTTCTATTCATAACTAACGACGCGCCGTTTGGACGTTTTCTGCGCGGGCTTCATTACTTCGGCGCGTCCGCGATGGTGTTGATGATCGGAGCGCACATGGCGCAGACGTTCTTATTTGGCGCCTACAAATTTCCGCGCGAGATGAGCTGGACCACCGGAATCCTGTTGCTGGCTTTTACTCTCGGAATGGGATTTACGGGGCAGCTACTCCGGTGGGATTCAACCGCGGCGTGGTCGGTCGTGGTCGCGGCGGAGCAGGCAGGACGTATTCCGATTATTGGCGACTGGGTAGCTCGCTTCATTCTGGGTGGCAACACTATCGGCGGCGCCACACTGAGTCGCTTCTTTGCCATCCATGTCTTCGTTCTACCGGCAATTATGTTTTCCTTTATCGGCTTGCATCTCTGGCTTGTTCTTCGTCATGGTATTTCGGAGCCGCCGGTTGCAGGCAAACCTGTCGATCCTGCAACCTATCGCGCCGAATACGAAGAGCTGCTCAAGAAGAGTGGCAAGCCGTTTTGGCCGGACCTAGCCTGGCGGGATGTGGTTGTCTCCACCCTTTTAATCATCGCGATCGCTGTCGCCGCATTCTTTGTAGGGCCTCCACTGTTGGATAAGCCGCCGGATCCGAGCATACTGGCGGCCGATCCGCGCCCGGACTGGTATCTTCTTTGGTACTTCGCGCTGCTCGCCCTCATTCCGGCCAGGATCGAAGGCTACGTCATGATCGGATTCCCAATGCTAATCGGGCTACTCCTGATGTTTGTTCCCATTTGGAATCACAAAGGCGAGCGCGCTGCCTCCCGACGCCCCTGGGCAATTGCGATCGTGTGTCTTTCCGTGATCATGATTGGTGCCCTGTGGTGGGAAGGTCAGCACTCGCCCTGGTCGCCTAACTTCGAGGCTTTGCCGCTCAGCGACAAAGTGGTGGGAGCAACCAGCGGTCCGGTCTTCAAAGGTGGTCAATTATTTCACGACAAAGGATGCTTGAACTGCCACCTCATTCAAGGTTTCGGGGGCCAGCGCGGACCCGAACTAACCTACATCGCCGACAAGCTAACGCGCGACAACCTGGTCATCCGCATCGTCAATGGGGGAACCAACATGCCGGCCTTTGGTCCTTCGCTCAAGCCGGGCGACCTCGACGACTTGATCGCGTTCTTGGAAACACGCAAGCGCCCAATTCGACCGCAAGATCAATCGCCGATGGCACAAAATTAAATCTTTTAACGATGGTCAACTCCCAATTTTTTTGCGCTTTACCGTTGCCCATAAAAAGTAGCAACGTAAACTGCTGCTCACACGATTGAAACGATATGGGGTCGCTTACTGACTTGCTCTCGAAATGGCCCCTCATTCGTCAAATTCGCGAACGTGCCGACGGTACTGGTCTTGAGGCGATGTCCGATAAAACGCGCGCGATGCACGCGCGGATCGACCATGCGCAAGTGGCGCGCTCGATTTGCCCTTATTGCGGCGTCGGTTGCGGACAACTCATTTACCACAAGGATGGAAAACTGATTTCCATCGAAGGCGATCCGGAGAGTCCGATCAGTCAGGGTAATCTTTGTCCGAAAGGCGCAGCGTCGTATCAATTGCTCACGCACGATCGGCGCGAGACGAAAATGAAATATCGCGCGCCGCGCGCGAAAGAGTGGACGGAAATTTCGCTGGATCGCGCAATGGACATGGTGGCGGATCGCGTGTGGGAGTCGCGCAAACGTACATTCGTTCACAAGAAAGACGGCGCGACGATCAATCATACCACTGCGATCTGTCATCTCGGCGGCGCCACGCTCGATAACGAAGAAAATTATCTCATCCGAAAACTGTTCACTCTCGGCCTGGGGATGGTCTGCATATCCAACCAGGCACGCATATGACATAGCAGCACGGTGCCCGGTCTGGGCACCTCCTTCGGCCGGGGCGGAGCTACGACTGCGCAACAAGATCTCGCTAACGCCGATTGTATTTTAATCGAAGGCTCCTCCATGGCCGAGGCGCACCCGGTCGGTTTCCGCTGGGTCATGAAAGCAAAGGAGCGGGGCGCGACTATCATCCATGTCGATCCAAGATTTTCGCGGACGAGCGCTCTGGCCGATATCTGGGTGCCGATGCGTGCCGGCGGCGACATTGCGTTCCTCGGGGGAATCATCCGCCACATCATTGAGAATAATCTTTTCTTCCGCGACTACGTCGTCCATTTCACGAATGCCTCCTGCATTTTGCGCGAAGATTTTCGCGACACGGATGAAGGCGCGACTGGATTCTTTTCCGGCTGGAAGGAGGAAGAGCGCACCTACGACAAAACGAGCTGGGCCTACGAAGGGCATCCCGATCTCAGTTTCCCGGAACGCGATCTGACCCTGCAACATCCGCGCTGCGTTTTTCAATCGCTGCGCCGCCATTTTTCTCGCTACACGCCGGAAATGGTGGAGAAGATTTGCGGAATTTCGCCGGCGCTCTTCCACAAGGTAGCGGATGCACTCGTTAGGGCATCCGGTCCGGATAAGACAGCGGCGATTTGTTACGCGCTTGGCTGGACGCAACATTCGAAAGGCGTCCAGATCATTCGGACCGCGGCAATCCTGCAGCTTTTGTTAGGCAATATCGGCCGGCCTGGGGGCGGAATTCTGGCCCTGCGCGGTCATGCCTCAATTCAAGGTTCGACCGACATCCCAACGCTCTACGACGCCTTGCCCGGCTACCTGGTGATGCCACGCGGCGACGGGAGCGAAGAGACATTGCAGGAGCACCTTCGACACAACACGAAACCGACGGGCCTGTGGAACGATTACCCGAAGTATTTCATCAGCATCCTCAAAGCTTACTACGGCAAGAACGCGACGGCCGAAAATGATTTCGGCTACAACTGGGTGCCGAAACTGACCGGAAACCACTCCTTCTTCGAATACCTCTACGACATGGCCGACGGAAAAATGGAAGGGATGTTCATGATGGGCCAGAACCCAGCAGTTGCGGCCGCCAACTCGCGGTTTCAGCGAACGTCGCTATCGAAATTAAAATGGCTTGTCGTGCGCGAGATGGTCGAAATCGAAGGCGCTACGTTTTGGTACGACTCGCCCGAGATCGAGCGCGGCGAATTGAAGGCGGAAGACATCGAGACGGAGGTTTTCTTTTTCCCAGCGGCAGGCCACGCGGAAAAGGAAGGCGCGTTCACGCAAACGCAGCGCATGTTGCAGTGGCGCCAAAAAGCGGTCAACCCGCCGGGCGATGCACGTTCCGAAGGATGGTTCATGCATCAGCTCGCTTTACGTTTGATCGCAAAGGCGAAGCAATCAACCGATCCGCTCGACGAACCGTTGCGCGCGCTGAACTGGTGGTATCCGGAAGACGAATTGGGCGATCCGAAAATGGAAGCGGTCCTGGCGGAGATCAACGGTTGGTACACCGAACCGCAACCCAACGCAGAAGGAGTCGTGTTCGGACTCGATCGCGACGGGAACCCGCATCACGGCCCACAGGTTGACGGATTTGGAAAACTGAAAGCCGATGGTTCGACCGCAAGCGGCGGCTGGATTTACTCCGGCGTTCTCGGCCCGGATAAAATCAACAAGGCGAACTCGCGCAATTCGAAGGATTATCTTGGCCACGGCTGGGGCTTCGTCTGGCCGGCCGATCGTCGCATTATATATAATAGAGCGAGCGCGAAACCGACCGGTGAGCCATGGAGCGAGCGCAAGAAATTGGTTTGGTGGGACGAGGCGCAAGGCAAATGGGGCGGCATCGACGTCCCCGATTTTCCACCCAACAAGTCGCCAGGGTTTCGGCCAACGGGAAACGAGAGCGGCCTAGATGGCATTCCGGGCGACGCGCCGTTCATTTCGCACGAGGACGGGCTCGGCTGGTTGCATGTGCCGAAAGGTTTGCAGGACGGCCCGATGCCGACGCATTACGAACCGCTCGAGTCGCCGGTGAAGAACGCGCTTTATTCGCGCGACACCAATCCGGCCGTGAATTGGTTCACGCGTCACGAAAATCGTTTCGCGCCCCCGGGCGATCCGCGTTTTCCATTTGTCCTTACGACCTATCGGTTGACCGAACATCACACGGCCGGCGGCATGTCGCGTTTCCTCAGCCATCTCGCCGAGTTACAACCGGAACTCTTTGCCGAAATGTCGCCCGAGCTCGCGACCGAACTGAAGATTAAGAACGGCGATTATATTTCGATCGTGAGTTTACGCGGTGCGATCGAATCGCGGGCACTCGTTAGTCGCCGCATCCGGCCAGTGCAGCTCAACGGCAAAACGGTGCACCAAATCGCGATGCCATTTCACTTCGGCACGTCGGGGCCGGTCAAAGGCAGCGCGACTAACGACCTGGTTCCGATTTCGGGCGAACCGAACGTGACTATCATGGAAGCCAAGGCGCTTGCTTGTAACATCGTCCCGGGACGCTTGCCGCGCGGACCCGCCTTCGAAGAGTGGATTAAAAAATATGTGCCGCAGGGTGGCCCACCGAATTTGCATCCCGAACAACCGCCGCCGGGCGCGCCAACCTGCGCAAATGGTGGTCACAGTCAACACGGAAAGACCGACTCACGATGATCGGCCAATCTTTCCGGGTAGCGCACG
>JBAQJG010000050.1:0-3962 GCA_049300145.1 Chthoniobacterales bacterium
ATCGAGGAGTTGCCGTAAATGACGCCACCGTCTCCGACGGCGATACTCCGCGGCGCATCGATCCTAACCGAGCCGGCAAACTCGACAGTGCCCCCCAGACTCAGTGCGCCCATTCCACTCGTGCTGAAATCGCCGGCGGTGAAATGTCCCAGTTGTGATAATGGATCGCCGTTTAAATCGACCACGACGTGGCCGATCGCCGTCTCGCCCGGCCCATAAAACGGCGCCGGAATGGTCGGGCCATATTGCGTCACGACCAGCGTTACATCGAGCGGTGTTGGCAGGACATTAACGGTCGGTGAATAGAAGCGGCCGGAGGAAATGGAAAGTGTTCCGCGTTGCGCGCTCGGTCCACCGGCTTCGCCGGAGAATCTCGCATCGCTAAAAAGTTCCTGGCCGCCCTTGAAAATTATTGTGCCCGCATTGCTATCAACACGTGCCGGCACGAACGAATCACTCGTCACTTGCTCCGTGCTGGTAGGCGCGCCAATCGCGCTCGGCGAAAGATCGAGAACATCCGTCGCGCCCGAAACGTTAAGCATGGAGCCGGCCTCGGCGACGATGTTGCCGGTCACACTGATTGTTCCGCCGGCCAGGACGGATCCAGTGCGAAAGCCTAACGAGTTGGGGGTGAGCAAAGTTGTTCCGGCAGCCGAAAGCAAGCTGTTCGGACCGATGTCGACTGTCGGAAGAGCGCTCTCCTGACTCGAAAACAACGTCGTCGAATTACTCCCACCACTAATCGTAATTGTTCCGCCCGGCGCAATGATCGATCCAAGAACAGCAGTTGTCTGTCCGCTCATCGTGACGTTCGCCAGCGGATCAGTTCGAATTGTACTTCCTAACGACATGACGATGTCGCCGCGTACGATCAAAATACCACCGCGCAAAATATCGATGACGCCGGCGGCGCCGAAGGCCAGGTTAACGGGAGTGCGCAGTCCCTCCGGCAATACTGCCGGCGTGAGCCCAATCACGTCGGCTGCGTCCGGTGCAGCGATGAAATTTTGTGCAACGGGCGCGATGGTAACGCCCGGAGCAATCACGACCGCGGGCAGGTACTGATCCACCTGATTGGTCGCCGCGCCCAGACCATTGATGCTAAACGCGGTAAAGCCGCCCCGGTTGAAAAAGTTTGGCGAAAGTAAAAGCGCGTCCGGATTTTCCGTCGTGCCGCCAACCTGCACGGAAGGCGCGAGCAAACTCAGCGAACCCCCCTTTGCGCCGGAAAATCCGCGTAGGTTTCCGTTCAGGGTCAGACGGCCACCGAGGAGAGCGGCGATATTCGCGTCCTGTCCGGCAAAGATACTGATGCTGCCGCCGTTGCCGTAGGTTGCCCCTCCCGTGTTGTCGACTCGCACGCCGCCGGAGATATCGATCTGACTGCCTTGCGCGATGTTCGCGTTGAAGGCTTTAATCGCAATCGATCCGCCATTAGTTGAAATCGGCAAAGTATTCGCAGTCGATGTATCCGCGCGATCATCGATGATCAATCCGGCGGCGCCGAGCAACGCATTCGGACCAAGAACGAATCGGCCGCGGGTTGGATCGGCCATCGGCATTTGGCCGCCGAAATTGGGCTGGGCAAACGCGAAGGGCGAAAAATCGTAGGCGGTAAAATTCAAGCTCCCGCTCGGGGCAATTATGTTGCCTCTAATGCCGATGTTAGCGGCGCCCAGGGAAATTGAGCCGCCGGTCGCCGTCGCCAAGGTAATTTCGCTTGGCACACTGATGGCGCCGTCGCCGTCGTTCACTCTCAGATTTCCGAAACCATCCGCGCTGACAAGATCGGGCGATAGAATCGCATCCGCCTGCCGATCATGTCGCAGCGGCATCGGCTCACCATTTACATCGAGGGTAAACGGATCCGCTGGCGCGAGATTACTATTGCGACTGAAGCTGATGTTGGGCGGCGTCGGCGAAGTTGGGAAGATCAAAGAACCATTCGAACTCTGCGCTTGAAAGTTGAGAGCGAGAGTCGATGGCGCCGGCTGAGCGGCACGCTGACGCGGACCGGCGACAGTATTGCCTCGCAACGCGCCATCCAGTGCCATCGATGGCGCAGTGATGTTGATTGAGCCGCCGTTCATGCCCTGCACGTAACCCGCTTCAAAATGGCCGCCCATCGCGAGCGGATTCATGAACACCTGGACGATTCCCCATTTGGAATGATCAACGACCGAGCCCGTGTAGAGTCCGCTGTAAACACGATCCGGCGTAGCTTGCGAAATGTCGAACAGCTGCCCGCCAGAAACGACTTTGCTCGTTTGCACTAGTGCGCCCTGATATTCGATCGAGCCGCCGGAAACATCGATCATCGCGCCTGGTTGCAAGACGACCGATCCACCCGCACTCAGATTCACCGTGCCGCCGGCGGTGCTCAATTCGCTAACGGTGCGCCGAATGAGATTTACGTAACCGGAGAGATCGGCCAGAGGCGTGCCGACCCAAGGCTTGCCGTCGAAAACTCCGGTGTTGCGAATATCAAACTGGATCGTTTGGCCCCGCAGCGGACCGTTGCGTTGCAGCGGCGAATTTGCCAGTTCCGGTCCGCGCAATTGCGCAGAAATAATGTTTTCCGCGACCGACGCGGAAACGTTGGTCAAACCGGAAACGTCGACCAGGGATCCAGCGTCAAAATAAATTTGTCCGTCCGAGAAAACAAAATTGTCGATGATGGTACTGGCGCCACCGGTCGTGAGCCAAACGCCGGCGTCCAACTCCACCACCGCGTTGGGCGCGAAAATCGCGGAGTTCTCCGCGCCATGAATCGCGAGTCCCTCCATCTTAATCGTCGAGGGGAGGGCGAGCTGTGCGCCGACCACGCGATCAGTGCTCGAAATTTCGGGTAAGATTTGCGTCGCGCTCTCGGGACCGAGCGTGATCGATCCGGTTGCTGCCGGCAGGAACGGAGGCGGATTGCTCGACACGGTATTGGTGTTGGGCCGGGCGTTGTAAGAGGCCAGCAGATCGATGCGTCCGTTCAACGCCACCGAAGTCGAACTATTGATAAAGCCGAGCTGATTTACAGAACGCCCCGCCATCATCACATCGGCTCGCGGCGCATCGATCAGACCGAAATTCGTCGCCGTGCCAGCGTAAGCAGGCCCGGTGGACGCTGGATCAGAGATCGCGCCGATAAAAACATCAAGCCCGCGCAGCGTTGGGTCGTTGCTGGCATGTGCGCCGAACCCGACTTGCAAACCACTTGCAAGAATCGTCTGGCCATCTGCGGTCGAAATAGTTCCCCCGTTGGATGTGTTCGCCCCGATCAATGCGACCCGGCCGCCGACGTGATCTGCGGTGGACGGGCTCGTAATCGTCCCGCCTTCCTGCACAACGACATCGCCATAGTGGCCATCAGGCGTGTTCGATGCCGGCGGAGTGAAAGCAGGCGTGCCGTTACTTCCGGGTAAAATCGGCAGCGCGGAAAAAAGAAATTGGTTGTCGGGATTGTTGAGAAGTCCGCGCGCGATCAAGTTGTCGTTAATCGGCAGCGCCGATGCGACAAGGGTGTGCAGATTGATTTGCGAGGAGCCGCCGAAAATGATTCCGTTCGCGTTGATGATGTAAACCTGACCGATGGCGTCGAGCGATCCGAGAATTTGCGACGGGACGCCGGACGGATCGTTCACTTTGTTAAACGCGATCCATTGACTCGCGTTCGCTCCACCGCCGGTTTGGTCGAACGTTAACGTCGTATCTTTGCCGATGTTGAACGTCTGCCAGTTCAACAATGCCTGCTGCGCGGTTTGCAAAATGGTGACGTCCGTTTTGCCGCTGCTGGTGGTTTGGATTGGCGTTCGCGCGTTCGTCCAAGTCCTGACCGCGTTGGCGACGCCCTGACTGGCCAGTCCGGAATCGGGTACCAGGCCCCCGGTTGTTAGGCCATTCGGCACATTCGGCAATTGCTGGCCGGGATGATTTGGATCCAATCCCAAATTATTCGGGCCCCTCACAGC
>JBAQJG010000051.1:0-3398 GCA_049300145.1 Chthoniobacterales bacterium
ATTGGTCACCACAATTCGATAATACCCTGAACCATTTAGTCATTGACTCATTGAGTCACTAAATCATTGAAAAACGGCTCGGGGGTTTTAATGACTCAATGCGTCAATGATTCAATGACCCGATGGCTCACTTCTTCTTCACCATTTCCGCGTCAATCTGGATCTTGACGTTATCTCCAACCACCGCTTCCCCGGTCTTCAGAAGGTTGTTGTACATGAGATTGAAATCTTTGCGGTTGATGGTCGTTGTCGCGGAAATTCCGCGGCGCAAATTGCCCCACGGATCGGCCAATTCAGGAGTAGGTCCATCAACGTCGAGCGTGACTTCGCGCGTGGTTCCGTGGATGGTCAGATCGCCAATCACCTGCAGCTTTCCGCCGCCGCTTACGATCCGTTTGGATTTGAATTCGATGGTCGGATACTTTTCAACGTCAAAGAAATTAGGGCTTTTAAGATCTTTGTTTCGCGCCTCGACTCGCGTATCGACCGAGCTAACGTCGACGCTTGCGGATACCTGAGACTGCGTAATGTCTTTCTCGTTCAGAACGATGCTTCCCGTTACCTTCGTAAAATTCCCAGTTACATTCGAGATCGCGAGGTGACGCACCGTGAACTGCGCGGTCGAATGCGCGGGATCGATGTTCCAGGTTGAAGTCTGGGCGAGCGCCGATAGGCTCGCGAGGAGAGCGATTGCGGACACGATACCAATCCGTTGGGCTGTTTTCAGCATGTAGATTCGAGATCCTTTGAGTAGGCTTTTTTGGAGAGAGCAGGAATTTGATACTTAAAACAATCAGATGTGGATTCAGTCGGCAAAGATACAAAAAAACACGAAGGCCGCGCAAGTATCGCGCGGCCCTTATGCTTCTACGGCGCTCCAGTCTTATTCCTTGCCCGCCGCGATGGTGGTGATTGCCGGCTCGGCGCTGTGCTCCGTCTCGACCGGCTTGATCTTCACCGAGGCCAAGATCTTCTCCAGCTTAGCGAAAACTTCGTCGCGGTTGACATGCTCAATGCCGCCTTCGGTGGCAAACCCTTCGGTGCCCAGTCCTAAGACGTATTCGTAGCAGGCTCCATTCTCGTAGCTGTGGTAGTACTGCGTTTCGGCCTGCTTTATGGCGTTGGCGGAGAAATCGGAAGTCATCTCCATGTCAGTCGAGCCAATTTTGACTTTCTCAGCGTCGACCGGTTCGCCGTCGGCATTGCGTGTATCGACGAAGGCGAAGTGTGAACACTCCTGCTCGGAGACACTGCGATTGACATTCACATTGAAGAAGGCGGATGCGAAGTCGGTGCCGGGATACGAACCGCCAGGCAATGCGACGGTCGCGACCGCAACTCCGCCGGGCTGGACGAAGTTCATCGGGGCCTCGTTCATACTCACGGCTGCAAGCTGAGGCTGCGCTTTGTCGCCCGAGGCCAACGCGAACTTCCGCGGATAGAGAAACGAAACACCGGAGTTGGTGTCGCTATAAGTGACGTTCGCTGGACGCTTCCTGGGCGTCTTCTTTGTGGCTGCGGGTGAGGCCGCGGCGGTTGCGGTGGTTGCAGCTGTTAACGGGGCCGAAGGTGTTGCCGAACTCGACGCAGGGCTGGAAACCCCGACCAGCGCCGGTTTTAGATCTTGCTTTGAACACGCGCTTACCGCGAGTAATAGCCCGAGAATCGCAAAGCCTGCGATCATGGCTAGTTTTTGCTGGCGCGACCAGGAAGAAAGCATCGTCCCGGAGAATGTGTTGTTAGGTGCCTGATTGCTGGGTTTCTTGTCACCGGATTTCCAAGTAGTTGTCATTTTGTCACCTCCTCTGCGGCTGGCGCAGTCGCAAGTGATAAGGCAAGACAGTGACCAACCGAACGATTGTTGATGCAGCACGACTTATGAGCGAACGTGGCGCGAGGCTGTGTGCACTGTCAAACACGCCGTGTGGCGGGCAACACGCCCGTGGGCCTCACCCTTCCCGCTAGAATGTGTTGGTGAGCAATCTCTTACCCGGCTTCTCTCCTATTCGTCTCGAAAGTTCCCGCAAAAGTTATCGCGGGCGCCTGGCGCCCTCGCCGACCGGGCTCTTGCATATTGGGCATGCCCGGACTTTCTGGATTGCGGCGCAACGAGCGATCCAGAATCACGGAACTTTGATCTTGCGGAATGAGGATCTGGACCCGCAGCGCTCGCGGGCGGAATTTGCTCGCGCCATGATGGAGGACTTGCACTGGCTGGGAATTCGTTGGAGTGAAGGGCCGGATTGTGGCGGGGCATATGGCCCCTACTCGCAGAGCGAGCGCCGGGCGCACTATCTGGAGGCTTGGCGGCGTCTGCGCGATGGCGGGTTTCTGTATCCGTGCACGTGTTCGCGCAAGGATCTGGCGCAGGCGGCGAGCGCTCCGAACGAAACTGATGACGAACCGGTGTATCCAGGGACGTGTCGTGATCGCAAGGATGCGACTGAGTTCATGGAGCCAGCGGGCGTGAACTGGCGGCTTCGCGTCCCCGAGGGCGAGGAAGTGGAATTTGCCGACCTGAATCTGGGACGGCAGCGCTTCGTCGCAGGCAATAAATTCGACTTCGGCGATTTTCTCGTCTGGCGGCGCGACGATGTTCCTGCCTACCAACTCGCGGTCGTAGTCGACGACGCGGCTATGCGGATCACCGAAGTCGTGCGCGGCGCGGATTTGCTGAAGTCGACAGCGCGGCAATTGCTGTTGATGCGTGCGCTGGGGTATGCCGGTCTCGGTTATGCAGAGCCGGATTATTTTCATTGTGAACTGGTGCGGGATGCCGCTGGAATGCGGCTGGCGAAACGGCACGATGCGCTGAGTATCCGGCATTTGCGCGAGAGCGGGATGACGGCGGAGAAGGTTCTGGAGATGGCCGGTTGGCCATGATGGGGGCGGCACTTTCGTTTGGCGCACGATTACATGCGTTTGCAACAGATCGCGGCCAGCAGGGTTAGCATTAGTAGTTGACAGAACATTTCAGCACGGGGCGATTGGGAGGGTTATGCAGCGAGTATTCTCGACGATTTGTGCAATCGTGCTGTTTATGAGTTCGGCCGCCTATGGGCAGTCGCTTGGCGATATTGCGCGCGAGAACCGGGAGAAGAAGAGCGAGGCTGCATCTGCTGCGCAGCCAAAAGTGATTACGAACGCGAATCTTCCGAAGGATCCGGACACGAACCAGGAGCCGGCCGAGGCACAATCGGGAGCGAGCGCAAGCAGCACCGCCGCTGACCATCGTTCTGCGCAACAACGGTTGGCGGAACAACGTGCGGCCGATCAATGGAAGAGACTGATCCTGGCGCAAAAAAATAAAATGGCGACTCTGCAGGCTCGGATCGACCAGCTCAATGCGTGGATTCATTCCGCGGGCGGGAGCGTCCAATACGAGGGACCGTACAACC
>JBAQJG010000052.1:0-1642 GCA_049300145.1 Chthoniobacterales bacterium
TGTCTCAACCGTGTTCGGCGATTATGTCGACGATTACGGTAACGTCGTGAGATCAAACATTGATTCCCGAAAAGATCACCGGCCGCCCGGCACACATTTTGACGGCGCTCGAATGCCGTACGCGATGTTTTTCCGGGGCGGCTACGCGATGCATCAGGGTTACGTTCCGCCTTTTGCGGCGTCGCACGGTTGCATTCGTCTACCAGGGCAGATGGCGGTAAGATTTTTCGAAAACGCTCCAGTGGGTACGCCAGTAACGGTGAAGGAATAAAGCCGCGAGGGGAAGTTGACACCTTTCCTTCCAGACAGAGCGCGAACAGGTTGTGCTAATATAGGGTCGTGGCATGAAGGCAAGCATCATTGATGACGATCGCAGCGGTGCGATGCGATTGAATGTTGAAGAACTGCAACGCTACTCGCGTCACCTCATCATGCCCGAGGTCACATCCGAGGGTCAGAATCGACTCAAAGCTGCGCGCGTCTTGTGCATCGGCGCCGGAGGACTTGGATCGCCGGCCGCGCTTTATCTGGCAGCCGCCGGAGTCGGGACCCTCGGCATCGTCGATTTCGACGATGTCGATCTGTCCAATCTTCAGCGGCAAATTCTTCACGGAACAAAGGACATCGGTCGGAGCAAACTGGAGTCGGCGAGGGATCGATTGCACGACATCAATCCGCAGATCGAGACAGAATTGCACAAGTGCCGTTTCTCCAGTGAAAACGCGTCTCAACTTGTGACCAGGTACGATGTGGTTGTTGACGGATCGGATAATTTTCCGACGCGATATTTGTCGAACGACGTCTGTGTTTTCGCGCACAAGCCGAATGTGTACGGCTCAGTATTCCGGTTTGAGGGACAGACAACCGTGTTCGCCCCCTATCTGGGCGGGCCATGCTACCGCTGCCTTTTCCCAGAGCCGCCTCCAGCGGACTCCGTTCCGAACTGCGCGCAAGCCGGAGTGCTTGGCGTTTTGCCTGGGATTATTGGAGTGCTGCAGGCAATTGAAACACTGAAACTAATTTTGGGCATCGGCGAACCACTCGTGGGGCGCCTTCTCCATTTCGATGCGCTTAAGGTAAAATTTCGCGAACTCAATCTGCGGCGCGATCCACAATGTCCGGTCTGCGGCGAGAATCCAACAATCTTCTCGCCCATTGACTACGAACAGTTTTGCGGAATGCGAGGCGAGGAAGCGATACCGGAGATGTCGCCGCACGAACTAAAGCGGAGGATGGATGCAGGAGAACCATTCGAATTAATAGATGTGCGGGAACCGTTCGAATACGAAATTGCGCGGATCGATGGCGCAAGATTGATTCCCTTGGGAGAAATTTCCGAACGATTAGACGAGCTGAGCGGCGAGCAGCCGATCGTAGTTCATTGCCACACTGGGAAGCGCAGCGCGCAAGCCGCCCGACTGCTGCAGCAGCGTGGCTTTGCCAATGTTTACAACCTCGAAGGTGGAGTCGATGCGTGGTCGGACCAAATCGATCCAAGCGTGCCGAAATACTAAGAGATGTTTCAGTTAACACCGTGGCTTCAGCCCGGTGCACGGCTGTCATGAAATAGAAGCCGTTTCAACGGCTCTCTTTTGATTCGAGCGGCAAACCGTTAAAACAGTTCAGCCGCATGGTCGTGTAG